>ONSH01000012.1 GCA_900320435.1 uncultured Prevotellaceae bacterium | reverse complement strand
CGCTGATAGACGGGAGCGCCCTTGGTGGAAACAGGCACACAGTAGTTGCCGTCGGGGCGCAGCTCCACTTGGGAGTTGTAGGCCTGTCCGTAGAATAGTGGGCGGTCGCCGTATTGCTCACGGCCCAGATATTGACCCAGAGTGAAGATGTCCTCGGGGGAGTTCTGGTCCATCGGCGTGTTGGCTGTCGAGCGGATGACGATGACGGCGTAAGACGAATAGCCAATCATGAGCATCAACATGCAGAGCAGCGAGGTGTTCATAATGCGGGTGGTGACCCAATGGCGGCTGTTGCTGTCGCGATGGTTGAGCAGCAGATAGAGCAGGCCCAGGACGATGACACCGACCACCACACTGGTGATTCCGTGGCTGTAGAAGGGAATGCCCAAAAGACCGACAGAAAGCAGGTAGGAGAGATTCATGCGCAGTCGGCTTTTCTCCTGATGCGTTTCCCATATGGCCCAAAGGATGACGGCGGTGAGCAGTGCGATATAGACCACCAGGCCCGTGTTGAAGGGGCAGTTGAGCGTGTTGACAAAGAGCAGCTCGAACCAGCCGCCCACCTTCACGATGCCGGGCACCACGCCGTAGAGCACCGCTGCTACAAGCAGGAAACTGATGCCGAGAGCAATGAGGCTACCCTTAAGCGTGGCCTCTCGTGTCTTCTTGTAGTAGAATATGAGCACCAGAGCCGGCAGACACAGAAGGTTGAGCAGGTGCACACCGATGGAGAGGCCGGTGAGATAGGCAATGAGGATGAGATATCGGTCAGAGCCGGGCTCGTCGGCATGGTCTTCCCATTTGAGCATCACCCAAAACACGATTGCCGTGAAGAGCGAGGAGTAGGCATAGACTTCACCCTCAACGGCAGAGAACCAGAAGGTGTCGGAGAAGCAGTAGATGAGCGCACCGGTGAGAGCGGAAGCCTCTACGGTGATGCACTGCGATAGTGTTGTCACCTGACCGTTGTCACCCACCAGTTTGCGGGCCAGGTGGCTGATGCTCCAGAAGAGGAACAGGATGCAGAGCGCCGAGAAAAGCGCACTCATGATGTTGACCATGTAGGCCACCAGTGTCGGATCATGGACGAGTTGGGTGAAGAGGTTGGCCGTAAGCATAAAGAAGGGGGCCCCTGGCGGGTGACCGACTTCCAGCTTGAAGGCTGTGGTGATGAACTCGGGGCAGTCCCAAAAGCTCGCTGTAGGCTCCACCGTGGAACAGTAAGTAAAGGCTGCCACGGCAAAGGTCAACCACCCCACGAGGTTGTCAATGAGTCTGAAGTTTTTCATATTGCAGAAACAACAAATATTATAATCGCATAACGGACGGCCTTGCCGGCGGTGATGGCAGTGGCCGTGATATAGGGATTGGCCCGCATGAGGCCTAAAGTGACGGAGAGCACGCTGCCGAAGACCGGCAGGAAACACAGAGCACCCACCCAGGCGCCGCGGCCCTGAAGCCACATCTGCATCCGGGCCACACGCTCTCTTTTGACGTGGGCATAACGCTCAATCCACTCCATACGTCCCAAAGTGCCCAGACCGTAGTTGAACATGCTGCCGGCGGCATTGCCTACAGTTGCCGAAAGTAGCAGCGGCCAAGGTTCAAGCCCTGCGAGTTGCAGCGCCACCAGCACTGCTTCGCTGGAGAACGGGAAAACGCTGCCCGCCAAAAAGGCACTCAGTGTCATGCCCCAATAGCCGTATTGGGAGAGAAAGTCTATGAGTTCCTGCATTGTTCGGCGAAGCGGATAACCAGGGGCGAGAGGCATGCGGCGAGGCCCCCGATGAGTGAATGATAAAACTGGGGGAAAATAAAGATCAGTCCCCATAGTGCCACACTGTTGTGCACCGCGATGTAGGCCTCAAGGCGTTGTTGTATCATGCTGCGGTGACGGGTGTGAAAGAAATGCCAAATGCAGAAGACGCCCAAAAGGCTGATGACGCCCCACGGAATCCACTGCCATTCAGAGAAGCGGCTGAAATAGTCCACCATGACGTGCATCGGATAAGCGGCAATGAAGACCACGTAGAGCCAGGGTCGCGCGGTGAAAGAAGTGTGGAGGGAGTTGAAATACTCTGTGTTTCCCGACAGCAGACTCAGCAGTGTCATGAAGACGTAGGGCACCGAAAGGCCGAAAACACCGGCCCAAAAGACACGCCACGTGAGGCAGCGCATCAAAACGCCCGTGTGCCACAAAAAAAACGGGATTAGCAACAGCATCCAGGGTGTAAGCACCGCAGAGATACTAAGGAAGAAGAAGGCGTGGAGAATGGGCACGACCGGCTGCTCCACCTTGTAGCAGGCGTAGAGCGAGCGTTGCGCCAACAGCATTGAGACACCCGTAAAGAGCGCCAGCATGAAGTGCGCATTGCCGATTAACGACAGGCAGAGCAGTAATATTGTGATAAAAACGTTCACGCCGGGGAGGAAGTTTAGAGGCCGGAGAGCAAATCCTGGCCGATGTCGCGGCGGAAATAGCGTCCTTCGAACTGTATCTTTTGGGCTTCAGTCATGCTCTTGCGAAGTGCCTCTGCCTGAGATTCACCGTAAGAAGAAACTGCGATGACACGGCCGCCGGCAGTTACGGTGCGTCCTTCTTTCACGGCTGTGCCGGCGTGGAAGACTACAGAGTCCGGGTTGGTGATATTTTCGATGCCGGTGATCTCGAAGCCCTTTTCATAGTGACCCGGATAGCCGCCGGAAACAAGCATCACACATACGGCACTACGCTGATCGAATTCCAGCGGACACTCTGCCAGGCGGCCTTCGGCGACAGCCTCGAAAAGCTCCACCAGGTCGCTCTTGATGCGCAGCATGACGGTCTCCGTCTCGGGATCGCCCATACGGCAGTTGTATTCAATCACCTTGGGCTCACCGTCCACGTTGATGAGGCCGAAGAAAATGAAACCTTTGTAGCAGATGCCCTCCTGGCGGAGACCCTCGACGGTGGGACGGATGATACGATCCTCAACCTTCTGCATCCATTCCTTTGTGGCAAACGGCACGGGAGAAACGCTGCCCATGCCGCCGGTGTTGAGGCCGGTGTCGCCTTCACCGATGCGCTTGTAGTCTTTGGCTTCGGGAAGTATTTTGTAGCCGCTGCCGTCAGTGAGTACGAAGACGGAGCACTCAATGCCGTCCATAAACTCCTCAATGACCACACGCGAAGAAGCGTCGCCGAACATGCCCGAGAGCATCTCCTCAAGTTCCTTTTCTGCCTGCTCCAAGGTGGGCAGGATGAGCACGCCCTTGCCGGCACAGAGGCCGTCGGCTTTCAGCACATAGGGAGCTTTGAGGGTGCGCAGGAAAGCCTTGCCCTCGGCAAGTGTGGCGCCCGTGAAGGTGCGGTAGGCAGCAGTAGGGATGGCGTGACGCTGCATGAAGGCTTTGGCAAAATCCTTGGAACCTTCGAGGCAGGCGCCTTCCTTTGAGGGGCCGATGACGGCGACGTCCTTCAGCTCGGCGTCATCGCGGAAGAAGTCATAAATACCCTTGACCAAAGGGTCCTCGGGGCCCACCACCACCATGCTGACGCCATGGGTCAGCACAAAGCTCTTGATGGCCTCAAAATCGTCCGCTTTCATCGGGACGTTTTCTCCGCAAGCCATTGTACCGGCATTGCCCGGCGCAATGTAGAGTTTCTCACACTTGGGACTTTGGCTGATTTTCCAAGCCATGGCGTGCTCTCGGCCGCCGCTGCCTAACAACAGGATTTTCATTTCAGATAGTCTTCAAAATATTGAGTGATGCGTTCATGCAAATGTATGCGATCGTGACCGAACATGTTATGTTCGTCGCCGGGATAGACAAAAAAGTCGGGATGAGTGCCTTCGTCTGCGCAGCGGCGCAGGAAGGAGAGGGCGTGTTGGGGCACCACGACAGGGTCGTCGCCGCCGATGATGATCTGCAGGCGACCCTTCAGGCGGTCGGCACGCTGTTTGAGGTCGCACTCTTCGTAGCCTTCGGGGTTGCTTTGCGGGGTGCCCATATAGCGCTCGCCGTACATCACTTCGTAGTATTGCCAGTCGATGACGGGTCCGCCGGCCACGCCCACCTTGAACACTTCGGGCCAGGTGAGCATGAGGTTGATGGTCATGTAGCCGCCGTAGCTCCATCCGTGCACACCGATACGGTCGGTGTCCACGTAAGGCAGCGAGCGGAGAAAGTTTACGCCCGTCATTTGGTCTTCTCGTTCCACGATGCCGAGACGGTGGAAGGTGACTTGTTCGAACTCGCGTCCGCGCCATTCGGCGCCGCGATTGTCAAGCACGAAAATGAGGTAGCCTTTTTGAGCCATATAGAGTTCCCAACCGCGCAGACACCAGTGCCATGAGGCATCGACGTTGTGGAGATGGGGCCCGCCATAGACATAAACGACGGTGGGGTAGCGTTTGGCGGGGTCGAAGCCGACGGGCTTCACCATGCGGTAGTAGAGGTCGGTTTGGCCGTCGGCGGCTTTGATGCTGCCGGATGTGATTTCGGGCACAATGCGTCCGGCCCAAGGGTCGGCGGCCGTCAGGAGATTCTTCCCTTTGCCCGTAGAGGTGTTAATGAGGTTGATGCTGCGCGGCACATCGGGCGCCGTGTAGCAATCGAGTGCCTGGGTGCCGTCGTCGTTGAGCGCCACCCGGTAGTGAACGCCGCGTTCATCGCCCAACGCCTTCGTACGCCCTTTCATATCCACCGAGTAGAGTGTTTTGGTGCGGGGATCGGAGGTGTTGGCCAGATACAGCACGAGTTTCTTCTTCTTGTTGAAGCCGACGAGCTGCTGCACGACCCATGACCCCTTGGTAAGCTGCTGTAGGGAAGAGGGTTTGTTGAGGTCAAGCAGATAGAGATGGTTGAAGCCGTCGCGCTGGCTTTGAATAATGGCCTTGGTGTCATCCCACGGGAGAAACGAGAGTCCGGTCATCGGCTCGACATATTTTTCGTGTGTCTCCTCATAGAGGGTGCCGCACGGCATTCCTGTCTCGCTGTCGTAGGCCACAAGACGCATGTGGTTTTGGGCACGGTTGAGCTCGAAGACATAGAGCGTATGTCCGTCAGGGCTCCAGGAGAGGTTGGTGTGGTAGTCGTTGGGGTGTTGGCCGGGAAGTCCCTCGTCGCCTTGCAGGTGAAGCCACACGGTGCGTTGATCTTTCACTTTGTATATGCCCACGGTGACGACGTGGCTCTCTTCTCCGGCCATCGGATAGTGGCAGGTTTTGGTGGTGGCGATGCGGGTGGTGATGTCCACCAGAGGGTAGGAGGGCACCATCGACTGGTCCATGCGGTAGAAGGCCAGCTGCTCGCCGTCCTTGCTCCAGAAAGTGCCCTTGTTGATGCCGAATTCATCGCGGTGTACGGAGGTGCCGTAGACGATGTTCTCGGAATCGTCGGTGCTGCCGTCAGCGGAGACCTGCAGTGTGTTGCCGTCGGCGGTCAACACGAAAAGATTGCCCTTCACGGTGTAGGCGCGATGGCCACTCACGTCGGACAGATCTACGTGTCTGGCCTCATCGGGCAACTGCTCGCACTTTTTATCCTCCTTTTTGCCCTCCACCAGGGTATTGCCTTCCCAGTGGTAGTCGCGATCCTCGGGGCGCAACTGCTCGTAGGTGGAGCCTCCGGGCAGCAAATCGTCCAGGGTGAAGGAGGTCTGTGCTTCAGTCACGGTGCTCAAAGCGAAGGCCGCGGCCGTGGCCGCCACGAGGGTTCTTGCTGTCATAGTTTTTGCGTGGTTTCCTGTCTTTGTCATCGAAACGCTTGCGGGGCCTCTCATCGTCAAAACGTTTGCGGGGTCTATCATCGTCAAAACGTTTGCGGGGCTTCTCATCATCAAAACGTCTGCGTGGTCTCTCGTCATCGAAACGTCTGCGTGGCCTTTCGTCATCGAAACGTTTGCGTGGTCTCTCGTCACGATCCTCATCGAAGCGTTCGCGGAATTCACGATGCTGCTTAAACTTACGGGTGGACATGTCGCGACGGTCTTCTTTCGTCTTGATGTCGCCGCCTCCGGCCCTCATGTCGTTGAAACGTCCGGAGAAAATCTGGTATTTACGCAGTTCACACTCAAGGGAGCCGTTGTAGAGCGGAATGCGGCGCGAAGGCTTCAGGCCGATTTCGTCGAAACATTCCTCGCGGTAACTCAGGATCCAGGCTTCACCGTCGGTGAAATTGTGCTTCAACTGGCTGCCGATGGTTTTGTAGAGCCCCAGCAGGTCGGGTGCAGAGATGCGTTCGCCGTAGGGCGGATTGGTGATGAGCAGGCTCGGATGCAGAGGTTTCTCAAAATTCTTGATGTCGCGCTGCTCAACGGTGATTTCTTTGGTGAGACCGGCTGCTTTTATGTTTCGGGTGGCGATGGCAACGGCGTGCACATTGAGGTCGTAGCCGTAGATGTGGTGGTTGAAGGGGTGCTCCTCGGAGTCGTCGTTGTACACCTTCTCAAAGAGTTCGCGGTCGAAATCGGGCCATTTCTCGAAGGCATACTCCGAGCGGAACACGCCGGGGGAGATGCCGCGTGCAATCAGGGCGGCCTCGATGAGGAAAGTGCCGGAGCCGCACATGGGGTCGATGAAATCGCATTCTCCGCGCCATCCGGTCATCAGGATGATGCCGGCGGCGAGCACTTCGTTGAGCGGTGCCTCCACCTGCTCCTGCCTGTAGCCGCGACGGTGCAGACTCTCGCCCGAAGAGTCGAGCGCCAGAGTGCAGTCATACTCCGACACGTGAATGTGGAGCTGCAGGTCGGGGTTCTTCAGGCGGATGTTCGGGCGGTCGCCGGTCTTCTCGCGCATCTGGTCCACGATGGCGTCTTTCACTTTGTAGGCCACCATCTTGGAGTGGCGGAACTCGCTGGAATAGACCACGCTGTCGACGGCAAAGGTGGTGCGGTTGGTGAGATACTGTGTCCAGTCGACAGCTTTCACGGCGTCATACACTTCGTCAGCCGTCTTGGCACGGAAATGTTTGATGGGCTTGAGGATGCGGATGGCGGTGCGCAGTTGGACATTGGCGCGGTACATCATCTCCAGGTCGCCGGTGAAGGACACCATGCGGCGACCGATTTCGATGTTGTTGGCTCCGAGCCGGGTGAGTTCTTCGGCCAAAATGTTCTCCAGTCCCTGGAGCGTTTTGGCGATCATTTCAAACTCCATATGAGTGTTATTTTTTTTGAATTCGAATTTAAAACAGTAATTACAAACCTCCCCAGTCTTCGGGCCGGATCATGTGGCTCTTGCGCTTCTTGGCCTGCAGGAGTCTCTCGCCCGGCTTCGTGTCTTCCGTCACCCAGATGTTACCGCCGATGATGGTGCCGCGTCCGATGGTGATGCGTCCCAGCACGGTGGCGTTGCTGTAGACGATGATGTCGTCTTCCAGTATGGGGTGGCGGGGAATGCCCTTGATGGGGTTGCCGTTTTCGTCTTGCGGAAAGCTCTTGGCGCCGAGGGTGACGCCCTGATACAGCTTCACGTTGTTGCCGATGATGCAGGTGGCACCGATGACGACGCCCGTGCCGTGGTCGATGGTGAAGCGATGGCCGATCTGAGCCCCCGGGTGAATGTCGATGCCCGTTTCGGAATGCGCCATCTCCGTGATGACGCGGGGCACGAGAGGCACGCCCAGCCGGTAGAGGCAATGGGCCACACGATAGTTGGAGAGGGCCTTCATGGTGGGGTAGCAGAGCACCACTTCGTCGATGCTCTCTGCTGCGGGATCACCGTCGTAAGCGGCCTCGGCGTCTTCCTTCAGGAGTGACTTGATTTCGGGCAGGGCCTCCACGAAGCGCTCCACGGTGTCGGCATCGGCATTCATCAGGAGCAAGGTGCGAATGCGCTGCAGCTTGCGCTCCGTGTCGTCGCAGGGGATGCCTTCCACGCCGTAGAATTCAGGGAAAAAATATGAGCGGCACAGGTCCACCAATTCGCGAATGGCGGGCAGTGACGGGCATTTTAGGGAAGTGTCTACCATAATATAACAATATTCGGGCACAAATTTACTGCTTTTCCTTCAGATGGACGACAAAAAGGGGGATTCACTTTTGCCTTTTCACTTTAATTTTGTAATTTTGCAGCCGAATTAAGCATCATTGACAATGAAAAAAGTTCCTGTATTGCTTCTCACGGGTTATCTCGGCAGTGGTAAGACGACCCTTCTCAACCGTATTCTCAACAACCGGCGCGGCATCCGCTTTGCCGTCATCGTGAACGACATCGGTGAAGTCAACATAGACGCTTCCCTCATCCAGAAAGACGGCGTGGTCAATCAGACGGACGACTCTTTGGTGCCGCTGCAGAACGGCTGTATCTGCTGTACCCTGAAGATGGACCTGGTGGAGCAGCTTCACGACATCGTCTCCACGGGTAAGTTTGATTACATTGTGATTGAGGCCAGCGGCATCTGCGAGCCGGCTCCCATTGCCCAAACCATTTGTTCCATTCCCACGATGGGTCCGCAATACACCGAGGGCGGTGTGCCCGAGTTGGACTGCATCGCTACCGTAGTGGATGCGCTGCGCATGAAGGACGAATTTGCCGGCGGCAACGATCTGCTCAAGTCGAATATCGACGAGGAGGACATTGAAAATCTGGTGATTCAGCAGATTGAGTTCTGCAACCTGATCATTCTGAACAAGGCCAGCGAGGTGAGCAAGGAGGATTTGGGCCGCATCCGTTCGGTCATCACCCACCTGCAGCCCCATGCCCGTATTGTCGAGTGTGATTATGGTGACGTGGATTTCGACGATTTGCTCCATACCGGCCTCTTCGATTTTGAGAAAGTGGCCACATCTGCAGCGTGGATTGAGGCTTTGGAGGGCCATGAGGAAGATGACGACGACGATGACGACGACGATCATGACCACCATCATCATGAGGAGCACGAGCACCACCATCATGACGATGACGACGATGATGACGACGATGATGAACACGAACACCATCACCACCATCACCACCACCATCACCACGGAGAGGGTGAGGTGGAGGAATACGGCATCGGCACTTTTGTCTGGCAGCGTCGTGCTCCGATGGATTTAGGGCGTTTCGACCACTTTGTGGCTCGCCTGTGGCCCAAGAGCATCATCCGCTGCAAGGGCATCTGCTATTTCAAGTCGGAGCGCGACACCTGCTATCTTTTTGAGCAGGCCGGTCGTCAGGTGCAGTTGAAGAATGCCGGATTGTGGTATGCCACCATGCCCGAAGACGAGTTGGAGGCCTTGATGGCGCGTCAGCCGGATTTGCGGCGCGACTGGGATGAATACTACGGCGACCGCATGCAGAAGCTTGTCTTTATCGGCCAGAATCTGGACAAGGAGGCCATCACGACGCTGCTGGATCAGTGTTTGGTGGAGGAATAAACAGTTACACATTTTTAACAGCCATAAACAATGAACGCCAAAGTCAGTATTATCATGGGCAGCACAAGCGATCTGCCCGTCATGGAGAAAGCTGCAAAATTTCTCGATGAAATGGACATTCCCTTCGAGATGAACGCCCTCTCGGCGCACCGCACGCCCGATGAAGTGGAGGCTTTTGCCAAAGGAGCTGAAAATCGCGGTCTGAAAGTCATCATCGCCGGCGCCGGTATGGCGGCAGCGCTTCCCGGAGTCATTGCTGCGAGCACCACCGTGCCCGTGATCGGCGTGCCCATTAAGGGTATGCTTGACGGCTTGGACGCCATGCTCTCCATCATTCAGATGCCTCCCGGCATTCCCGTGGCCACAGTCGGGGTGAACGGAGCGCAGAATGCGGCCATTCTTGCCGCCGAGATGCTGGCTCTTTCGGATGAGGCTCTGTCGGCCAAATTGAAGACCTATAAGACAGGACTTAAGGTGAAGATTGTGAAGGCCAACCAGGAGCTTTCCGAGGTGAAATATAAAAACAAGGTGAACTGACCATGACGCAGAGTGCTCCATCCGGCGTCCTCACGCGGCGTCGTTCTCACGCCGTCCTGGTGGGCGGTGTGGCCATCGGCGGAGACAATCCGGTTCGGGTGCAGTCGATGTGTACCACCTCCACGATGGACACCGAGGGCAGTGTGGCGCAGGTGCTGCGCATCGCCCGGGCCGGAGGTGAGCTTGTCCGTCTGACCACTCAGGGCACCCGTGAGGCGGAGAACATGCGTCTCATCCGGGAAGGCGTACGTCGGGCCGGTTGCTCCGTGCCCTTGGTGGCTGATGTGCATTTCAATCCCAATGTGGCCGACGTGGCGGCGCTCCATTGCGAAAAGGTGCGCATCAATCCCGGCAACTACGTGGACGCTGCACGCCAGTTTAAGCATTTGGACTACACCGATGAGGAGTATGCCGCCGAGCTGCGTCGCATCGAGGAGCGCCTGCTGCCTTTCCTGCAGATATGCCGGGAGCACGGGACGGCGTTGCGTATCGGCGTCAACCACGGCAGCCTGTCCGATCGCATCATGTCGCGCTATGGCGACAGCCCCGAGGGCATCGTTGAATCATGCATGGAGTTCCTTCGCATCTGCGAGAAGCACCGCTTCATGGATGTGGTGGTCAGCATCAAGGCCTCCAACACGGTGGTGATGGTGCAGAGCGTGCGCCTGCTGGTGCAGGCCATGGAGCGTGAAGGCATGGATTTCCCGTTGCATCTAGGGGTGACGGAGGCCGGAGAGGGAGAAGACGGACGCGTCAAAAGTGCCGTGGGTATCGGCGCTTTGCTCACGGAAGGCATCGGCGACACCATCCGCGTGTCGCTCTCCGAGGCGCCCGAAAACGAGATCCCCGTGGCCCGTCGTCTGGTGGATTTGGTGGACGAATGCGCCCGTCTCAGGCATCAGGCGGAAGCCGCCATCGCCGATGACACAGTCACTTTGCGTCTGACGGCCGATTCTTTGGAAGACCTGCAGCTGAAGGCCTCTATGGCCGTCGGTGCGCTCTTCATCGACCGCAAGGCGTCCCGTCTGCGGATAGAGTGTCCGGGATTTGAGGCTTATACGGAGGCTTTGGCCGACAGCATCCTGCAGGCCGCCCGGGTGAAGTTTGTGAAGACGGAATACATCTCCTGTCCCGGTTGCGGCCGCACGCTTTACGCGCTTCAGGACACCATTGCCCGCATCAAGGCTGCCGTGACGCAGCGCGAACAGTCGGATCATCCCTTTGTTGACCGCAACGGACAGCGCGTGTTCCTCAAGATCGGCATCATGGGCTGCATCGTCAACGGCCCGGGTGAGATGGCCGACGCCGACTACGGTTATGTCGGTGCTGCACGCGGGAAAATCTCCCTGTACAAGGGGAAGGAATGCGTGGAGAAAAACATTCCCGAGGCGGAGGCCGTGGAGCGCCTGATGGCCTTCATCGAAGAAGACCTGCGTCAATAGTCGAAGGTGCTGCCTCCGGCAAACTCCCTGAGCAGCGACACCATGGGCACCTGTTTTCCGGGCAGGCGCAGGAAGCGTTGCATGATGGTTTTCAGTCGGTTGGCTTCCCCGAATTCCTCTTCGTCCGGCTTCACGGCTTCGAGCAGCGGCAGGGCCTGCGTGCGGATGACGGAGATTTCGTAGAGCAGCGATGAGTTGAAGAAGGTGTCCGCCTCTTCGCGGAAGGGCAGGATCCACTTCTCTTCTCCCCGTCTGACGCTGGGGAAGCGGTGGATAATCTCCGAGGCTGTCTGTCCGCGGAATTTCGAGTCGCGGATGAGGCGGCGCATCAGGCGCAGGTCGCCCGTGGAGAGGTAGTTGACGCCGTCGAGGGAGATGGTGGTGACGGGCGATACGTAGATGCGGTATTTGTATTTCTCCTCCACCTGCTTGGAGAGCAGCGGGTTCAGAGCGTGCGTGCCTTCGATGAGCAGCACGTCGGTGTGGGCGATCTGCATGGTCTTCTCGCGCCATTCGCGTTTGCCGTCCACGAAGTTGTAGCGCGGCAGTCGCACCTCCTTGCCCGCCAGCAGGTCGGCCATCGTCTGTCCGAACAGCTTGGTGTCCACACACGCCAGCGACTCGAAGTCGTATTCTCCGTTTTCATCGCGCGGCGTGTCTTCGCGATTCACGAAGAAGTCGTCGGTGGAGACGGTGTGGGTGCGCAGGCCGCAGGCCGTCAGTGTGATGGACAGGCGCTTGCACGTGGTGGTCTTGCCGCTGCTGGAGGGACCGGCAAGCAACACCAGTCGGGCTCTTTTTGCCACGATGGCATCGGCGATTTCGCACAGTTTCTTGTCCTGAAACGCCTCGCTCACGTTGATGATCTCGGTGGCCCGTCCTTCCGTGATGGCCTGATTCAGGTCTTCCACCGTCTGGATACCCAGCACGTTCTGCCAGCGGGTCTGCTCTTCTTTACAGCGTCTCTTGTGCTGCTCAGTCTTCGTCATATTCGTTTAATGATTGTTTTCTAAATGCAAAAATAACAAAAAATCAGTTTTATTTACAAAAAAAGCCGTACCTTTGCCCCCGAAAATTATCAAAATGAGTAGAAAAATATGAAGAAAATCAGTTATGCGCTGGGTTTGGGCATCGGTCAGCAGCTCAAAAGTATGAACATCGAAGGCTTTTCCATCGAAGAGTTTTCGCGCAGCATCACGGAGGTGATGGAGGGTCGTCCCACGGAGATGACGGCGCGCGAGGCTCAGGTGATGCTCAACGACTATTTCTCCCGCCAGCAGGAGGCTCAGGCCGGCAAGGCCAAGGAGGAGGGCAAGGCTTTCCTGGCCGAGAACGGCAAGAAGGCCGGTGTCACCACCACGAAGAGCGGTCTGCAGTATGAGGTGCTCCAGGAGGGCACGGGCCGTTCGCCCAAGGCTACGGACACGGTGCGCTGCCACTACGAGGGTCGTCTCATCGACGGCACGGTCTTCGACAGCAGCTATCAGCGCGGCGAGCCCGCCGACTTCGGACTGAATCAGGTGATTGCCGGATGGACCGAGGGCGTGCAGCTGATGAAGGAGGGCGCCAAGTTCCGCTTCACCATCCCTTATATGCTGGCCTACGGCGAAGGCGGTGCCGGTGTGAGCATTCCTCCCTACGCCACTCTGGTGTTTGATGTTGAATTGATTAAGGTTTTATAAAATACACAATTATGAAGAAGTTTGCAATTCTTGCAGTCATTGCAGTGGCTGCCACATTGAGTTCCTGTTTCAACAAGGCTCCCAAGGCCGATTTGAAGGAGGAGTTGGACACGCTGAGCTACGCCGCCGGCCTGGCTCAGACACAGGGTCTGAAGCGTTACCTCGTGGAGCAGGTAGGTATGGACACCACCTACATCGACGAGTTTATCAAGGGTCTGCTGGAAGGCGCCCAGGCCGACGATTCGCCCAAGACGAAGGCCTACTATGCCGGCGTGCAGATCGGCCAGCAGATCTCCGGCCAGATCATCAAGAACCTCAACTACCAGCTCTTCGGTGAGGACAGCGTCAGCACCGTCAGCCTGGACAACTTCATGGCCGGTTTCATTGCCGGTACCACGGAGAAGGGCGCCCTGATGACCGTCGAGGAGGCCGACAGCACCTTCATGACCAAGCTGCAGTCTTTCCGCGCACGCCAGATTGAGAAGGAGTACGCCGAGTGGAAGCAGCAGAACATCGACTTCATGGCCGCTACGGCCAAGAAGGACGGCATCCTCTCTCTGGGTGACGGCATCTTCTACACCGTGGAGACTGAAGGCAAAGGCGCTGTGCCCGCCGACAGCAACCTGGTGAAGGTGCACTACGAGGGCAAGCTCATCGACGGCACCGCCTTCGACAGCAGCTACAAGCGCAACGAGCCCCTCACCATCCGTCCCACTCAGGTGATTCCCGGTTGGGGCAAGGCTCTGACCTCTATGCCTGTGGGCAGCAAGTGGACGGTGTATATCCCCCAGGAGCAGGGCTACGGCTCTCGTGACATGGGCACCATCAAGCCTTTCTCTGCCCTCGTCTTTACCATCGAACTCCTGAGCATTGAGAAGTAAGCGATGAAGAAGATATTGCTCTTTGCCCTCTGTGCGCTGCTTTGCGTCGGCGCACAGGGCGCAAAAAAATCCAAGAAGTCCTCTAAGAAGGCCGAAGCCGTTAAGGTGGACACCATCGACGGCCGCACGTTTGCCTATCTCCTGGGCTATATCAACACTCAGGGCCTCAAGCCCTATCTCGTGCAGCAGAAGGGTGTGGACACCACCTATATGGCGCAGTTCATCGAGGGCTTTGCCGTGAAGGAGCTCACGCCCGAGGACAAGGCCTTCCAGGCCCGCATCGTCGGCACGGAGATTCGTCAGGACGTGGAGAACCGCATCCTGCCCAATTTCTCGCGCCAGCTCAGCGATTCCGTCAAGGTGCTCTCCGATGAGGATTTCGTGCGCGGCTTCTCCGACGCTCTGCGCGGTGAGGCTCTGCCCATCTCTCAGGACAGCGCCATGCAGGCCATCGACAAGCAGTTTAAGTATTGGCGCGGCGTCATGATGGAGCAGAAGTACGGCGCCAACCGTCGGGCCGGCGAGGACTTCCTGGCTGCCAACGCCAAGAAGGACAGCGTCGTCGTCACCGCGAGCGGCCTTCAGTATAAGGTGCTCACGGCTGGCACCGGCGATAAGCCGACGGCCGCCGATCGCGTTAAGGTCAACTACGAGGGTCGTCTCATCGACGGCACGGTGTTCGACAGCAGCTACAAGCGCGGCGAACCCGCCACCTTCGGCGTCAGCCAGGTGATCAAGGGTTGGACCGAGGCGCTCACGCTGATGCCCGTCGGCAGCAAGTGGGAGCTCTACATCCCCCAGCAGCTGGCCTACGGCGACCGCGAGCAGAATCAGAAGATTCCGCCCTTCTCAGCGCTGATCTTCACCGTGGAACTGCTCGAGATCGTCAAGTAGTTCTTAGTTTTTAACCACCAGCCGGTCTCCTGACAAGTCGACGTCGAAGAGACAGGGAATTCTCACATAATGTCCGTTCACGCTCTTGTGGCTGTGGACGGACATTTTCCATTGTCCCTCGAAGGTGCGGAAGAGCATGCTGTGGCCGTAGTTCGGCGGGGTGACGGGCTCTTTCTCCTGCACCCAGGGGCCGTCGAGCGTGCCGCTCTCCGAGTAGGCCACGCCCTGTGTGTAGTCCTTATAGACCCAGCTGGTCCAGAGCATGCCCAGCCGTCCGGTCGCCGTGCGGAAGAGCCAGGGGCCGTCGGTCACCTTGTTGAAGGTCTCCACGCCGTCTTCCCTCTCGCGGCTCCAGGGGCTGTCGCTGGCGCGGAAGAGCACCTTGCCTTCGCCCACGCTGCCGCTCAGGTCGGGCTTCAGCTCGATCTTCTCTATGGTGCCGTTCCAGTTTTTCAGCCACTCGCCGCAATAGACCATATAGGGCTTGCCGTCGAGGTCCACCCACAGCGTGCCGTCGAGGGTGGGGGCGTCGGCCGGCAGATAGGTCTTGTCCTGCATGGGCACATAGGGGCCGTCTGGGCGGTCGCTCACGAGCACGTGGCAGGCGCGCCGCTCGATGCGGTTGCCCCTCACCGTGCCGATGAACATGTCGCGGTTGGTGAAGGTGGCGAAGTAGTAGTATTTGCCCTTGTAGTGATGCAGCTCTGCGGCCCATATCATCGGGCGGGGGCCCATCCACGAGGCGGTGTCGATCTCGACCACGTTGTAGGGTCCGGTCCACATCTTCAGGTCGGGGCTCTTCCACAGCAGTCCGCCCGTGCCGGTCATGTAGTACATTTGGGTGGCGCTGTCGGCCAGGATGCAGGGGTCGCTCAGACGGATCTCTTCGAGGGGCACGGTGCGCACCTGGCGCTGTGCTGACGCGATGGCGGCGCAGAGGGTGAAGAGCAGCAGGAGTGCAGCCTTCAGACGGAGTGTTTTCATAGTGTTGATGTGTTTTGGTTGACGCTTCGCGGGCAAAGATAGCAAATTATTCGGAAACAAGCGCTAAAAATGCCTCGTGAATTCGTGTATCTCCGTCCAATTCAGGGTGAAAGGCAGTGGCGATCTGCTTTCCTTCCCTCGCGGCCACGATGTTGCCGTCCACCCGTGCAATGGCCTCACAGGCCTCGCTCAGCGTCTCCTCTATATAAGGCGCGCGTATGAAGGTCATGGGGACGTTCTCCCCGATGCCTTCCACCCGCTCTTCCGTATGGAAGCTGCCCAACTGGCGGCCGTAGGCGTTGCGGCGCACGCGCATGTGCATGGTCGCGAGATGTTCCCCGGAGAGCAGTATCATGCCGGCGCAGGTGCCCAAGACGGGCAGTCCGGCGAGGATGTCGCGCCGCACGGCCCCGAAGAGTCCGAGGTCGTCGAGCAGACGCCGCTGCACCGTGCTCTCGCCGCCGGGCAGGATGAGGCCGTCCTTCGGGCGCTCCCAGTCGGAGGCCTGCCGCACCTCGAAGCAGTCCGCACCCAAGCGGCGGAGCATCGCTTCGTGTTCGATGAAGGCGCCCTGAAGCGCCATGACTGCGATGTTCATTTGCCGCGCTCTGCCATCAGCAGTTCTATCTCCTGCTCGTTGATGCCCACCATAGCCTCTCCGAGGTCTTCCGAGAGCTCCGCCAGCATCTTGGCGTCCCGGTAGTTGGTGACGGCCTTGACGATGGCGGCGGCGCGTTTGGCAGGATTGCCGCTCTTGAAGATGCCGCTGCCCACGAAGACGCCCTCGGCTCCGAGCTGCATCATCAGGGCCGCGTCGGCCGGCGTGGCCACACCGCCTGCGGCGAAGTTCACCACGGGCAGACGGCCGTTGTCGTGCACCCAGCGCACCAGCTCGTAGGGCGCCTGCAGCTGTTTGGCGGCCTCGTAGAGCTCGTCGGGGCTCATGGCGCTGAGGCGGCGTATCTCGCTCTGCATCAGACGCATGTGGCTCACGGCCTGCACTACATCGCCCGTGCCCGGTTCGCCTTTGGTGCGGATCATGGTGGCGCCTTCGGCTATGCGCCTCAGGGCTTCCCCCAGATTCTTCGCACCGCAGACGAAGGGCACGTCGAACATGCTCTTGTCGATATGGTAGATGTTGTCGGCAGGTGAGAGCACTTCGCTTTCGTCGATGTAGTCTATCTCGATGGCTTGCAGTATCTGCGCCTCGGCGATGTGGCCGATGCGGCATTTGGCCATCACGGGGATGCTGACGGCTTCCTGTATGCCGCGTATCATTTTGGGGTCGCTCATGCGCGACACGCCGCCGGCGGCGCGGATGTCGGCCGGAATGCGTTCCAGAGCCATCACGGCGCAGGCGCCGGCCTCTTCGGCGATGCGGGCCTGCTCCGGTGTGGTCACGTCCATGATGACGCCGCCTTTGAGCATCTGTGCCAGCTGGCGGTTGAGCTGTTGTCTTTCGTTGTTCATGTTGTTGTGTTGTGTGATGTCAGTTTGTATTGTCGCGGCGAGACGCCCTTCTGCTTCCTGAAGTAGCGTGAGAGCTGGGCCTGCGACGAGAATCCCAGTTGCCGGGCCACGGTCTTGAGCGGCGTGCCCGTCGTGGTGAGGTATTTCACGATTTCCGCCGTCAGCCTCTCGTCGATGATGCTCTTGGGCGTGCGTCCGGCGATGCGGCGCGTCACCTGGCTGAGATAGCGCGGCGACACGTTGAGCTCTTCGGCGTAGAAGCTCACGTCGGCGTAGCGGTGGAAGAAGCGCCCGACGGCGTCGAGAAACAGGTTGTAGAGCTCGGCGCTGCGACTGCCGGCGTCGGCGTATTCGGCCGGTGCTTCGCGCAGCATCTTGCGCGCTCCGCCGACGGCTTCCTCCACGCTCTCTCCGCGGCTCAGCCCGACGGCCACTGCGGAGGCGAAGCGGTTGGCGCGTCCGTGCGAGGGCTCGCCCTCGGGCAGGTCTTCCCTGGTCAGCACCACCGTGCACAGCGGCAGCAGCAGGCCTTCTATGGCGGCGTAGGTCTCGGGCGAGACGAGTTGGTCGCCCCGGGAGGATTTCAGCACGGGGGCGTAGATGATGTGGCGGGGTTTGTAGCGGCACAGCACGTCGGCCACCGTCTCCACCACGTCGATGCGGCGCAGCAGTCCCACCTTCACCACCTGCGGCTGCAGGTCGTTGATGATGCTCTCCAGCTGCAGGCGCACCACGTCGGCGGGCAGGTCGTAGAACTCGTCGATGCCCAGCGTGTTCTGCACCGTGATGGAGGTGACGGCCGATACGGCGCGTCCGCCCATTCGGCCTGCACGCCCGATCCTCCCGTGCCGTCGCTACCGGTGATGGTCAGTATGGTGTCGCTCATTCTGCCCTTTGTTTTGAATTTCGCTGCAAAGGAACGAAAAAATCGTGAAAGCACCAAACGTCCTTCCTATAATGATAAAAGAATGTGCGTTTTGGATAAAAACCGTGTAAAGTTGGTGAAAAGTCAGCAATTTTTGGTATATTTGCACCATAAAATGTACAATTTCAATAAGAAGTAAGCCATATGAAAGCGATCAGCACCAAAAAGGCACCAGCTGCCATCGGGCCTTACAGCCAGGCCATCCGCGTGGGCAATCTCGTTTACACCTCGGGTCAGATTCCCATCGATCCTGCTACCGGAGCCTTCGTTGAAGGGGGCATTAAGGAGCAGACGCGCCAGTCCCTGACCAATGTCAGAGCCATCCTGTCAGAGGCCGGCCTCGCGATGAGCGATGTGGTGAAGACGACGGTGTTTATGGCGGATATGAACGACTTTGCGGAGATGAACGGCGTCTATGCCGAGTTCTTTGCGGAGCCTTATCCTGCCCGCTCTGCCGTTGCCGTGAAGACCTTGCCGAAGGGCGCCCTGGTGGAAATCGAGGTCGTCGCAGAAGCAGCAAAATCGTGAGAGTTTAGTTTTACGCGCTAGTTAGAGAAAATTTACTCCCTAGTTAGAGAGTTTTTACGCGCTAGTTAGAAAGCCCGTTTTTGAACCCTTTGAGAACAGTCTGAGAACCGTCTGGGAAGCATCTAAACAAATTCTCAACGGACACTTTTTACGGATGTCCTCAATGTCCGATATGTCCGCTCGCGAGCCACAACGGACATAACGGACATAACGGACAAGCGTTAATTGTGTCCGTTCGCTGATAGAGAAAGCGCCCGAAGAACATTCTCCGCAGGCGCGAAGTTATTATTTATGACTTTTTTATGACCTTGCAACAAAAAAATACCCTTTTGTGTATCGGAAACTGTTTGTTGTTTCAGTAAGAATCCGTATCTTTGCAGCGAAAAACACCATTTCTACACCATGATCATCAAAAGTATTGCGTTTGCCGCTCTGTTTCTCATCCTTGCTATCGTCTTCATAATGGGCAAGGGCGACATGTTGATTGCCGGTTACAATACAGCCGATGCAGAGGATAAGAAGAAGTACGACATCAAACGCCTGCGTATCATTATGGCCGTCATTTCCGTGATAACAGCCGGATTTATAGCCATACTGCCAGTTTTTGGCGACAATAAGGACGCGCAGCTCAGTTCCGGAGCAGTTTTCATACTGATTGTAATCGTTTTCGCCATCCTGGCCAACACATGGGCGAAAAACAGATGAAACCCCAAAAAAGACATACACCATGAAAAAGACGATATCAGTTCTGATTGCTCTTGTGGCTTTTGCCTTTTGCATGAATGCCTGCACGAATGCACAGGCGAAGCAGAACCGCAGCGATGACGACATCAAGGAGGAAGTCGCCCGACGGGTGAAGGAGATATACGACACCGTGATACCCTGGTACAACAGCCACGAAGGCGATATCCGGAGCATAAACGATTTCGACGGGAGGTTTCTCAGCAAGGAAATGCAGATGATGAGGGCGCAGGTGGGCGCAATTCTCCGTGAACTTCATGAAAAGGGCGAGGACGACATTCCTCCCGGCTATGACTACGACCACTGGGTGATGGGGCAGGACTGGGAGAACCTCAGCATCAGGACCGACTCCATCCGCGTGCTTTCGCCGGATACGGCCGAAGCCTATATGTGCATCACGAAGAAGGAGTGGTTCATTGACGATTTCCGTCAATATGACGAGCAGGCAAAGGGTTTTGCCATTTCCGACAAGAGGAATATACAGGATTATATCAACGAAAACCCTCCGTCAGCCGCCACCGCAGAATGGGATTCGGAGATACGGAAGCGCGTGAATAAAATATTCGCCAAAGTAATCGGGATTTGCCAAGAGGCGAAGAAGCGGGGCGAGAGGCCGGATCTCAGCGTGTTGTGCACCGAAGAGTTTTTCTCCGACGTATATATGGATGCGTATCAGCGCTTCGATAGGTTCCAGAAAAATAGCGACCATGAACTCGAAGCCTCTCCTGCAATGTGGGGGCTGAGCATAGAGAACGACGGCTGGCGAGAAGCGCAGATAATCCGTGTGAACCTGCTCGATTTGCCTGTGGAGCAGGCAGATGTGACGGTGTTTTGTACGGGCGAGACGTGGTATGGCGATGCGCCATCGGCCGGTAAAGTGTTCTACAAGAGCCTGCGTCTGAGACTGTCGCACGAAGTTCAGAGGCTCGGCAATAAAGAAGTGGACGGCTGGTATATTGCCGACTTCCTGACGACAGACAAACCAGATTCTGAGGTAGAGGAAATGTTGAAATGTATTTATAGTGAAGAAGGAGAAGACGGCGAAGCGGATTCCATCGTATATTATTATTGGGATTATCCCGAGACTATACATAACCACATGGATGATCAGATTATCGAATTGGCGTATGTGGGGGACTCTGTAGTCAACGGATATTTTTGGGGTAACAGCGATGAATTTGATGTCGGGAGAGAAGGGTATTATCCCGGCTATTTCGTCCTGAATATGAAGGAAATACGACAAACGGGCAACAGGCTTTCTTTCCTGCTTGATGCCAGAAACATACAATATTTGGATGATCCGGTAGAGATTGGATACCATGATGTGGAACTGGCGTTGAAGCATGGAGCCCGCCGATGGAATCAGGAGAACGGATACGGTCGGGATACAGCCCGATATAATGCAACTGTTTCAGGAAATCATCTCATCCTTCACAAGGAAAAATCAAAATATCCATATCTGGAAGACCATATATTCGTCAAGATGAAGCAGGGCGAGGTTGCGAAGATAAACAGAAGGTTTACAAAGACAGCAATCGAAGAACTGTTAATGTGTTGTGAGCCAACACCACAGTTCCCCGGCGGTGACGAGGCATGTCAGGAATTCATCCGTCGGAACATACGTTATTCCGATGAGATGATTAAGAAGGGCATTAAAGGGCGTGTTGTTGTAGGCTTCAAGGTAGAGAAAGACGGAAGCTTGAGCAATCTCCGCATCAAGAAGTCTTCGGACGCCCGGTTGAATGATGAAGCGCTGCGTGTTGTCAGAAGTATGCCGAAATGGGAACCGGCGCAGAAAGACGGGAAGCCGATAGAAATGGATTTTAATCTTCCTGTCATGTTCCAGTTAAATAGCCCCGTTTTTTATATAGCGGATTCCGTGTATCTCTATCCGGATGAGCGGGCGATGTTTCCCGGCGGGGATGCGGCCTGTCAGGAGTGGTTGCGCGACAGAGTACGCTATCCGGCAGACTGTCAGCGTGAGAAGCTGGAAGGACGTGTGCTGGTGACCTTTGTGGTGCGCTACAACGGCGTCATCACCGATGCGAAAGTGGTGCAGAAAGTCGATTCCCGTCTTGAAGAAGAGGCTCTTTATGCCATCAGAAATATGCCGAAATGGATTCCCGCCAGGATGAAGGGCAAAGCTGTCAGCTCCCGCTACACAATACCCGTCCGATTTACGTTGAAGGAGATGCGAAATCATTGAAGATACGGATACATATAAAATATTAATATTGCAGGTGGTGAAACATACAGCTCTCATATTTCTTTTTATAATATCACTAACGTCCTCTTGTAGGAAAAAGACATTAGGGCAGGATATATCTGCAAATATATCGCCCTTACAAACAGTGGCAACCAACGTGATAGATACAGACGATGTTTCTGTGGGTAATTGCTTGTTGGGCATCAGTCTGCCCAAAATTTGGGCGTTCGATTATGCGGACGGGAACTTCCCCTGTGATACCGCAGGCATCATGATTAAGGGTTTTGCCGCAGAAGCAGACAGTGTCTTTTATATTATGGGAGGAAATCCCATTGTTGTTGCCAAATACAATGGCACCGAGATGATTGCCCGTAGGAACTTGGGGCTGAATCTAAACGGATCGTACGAAGCTTTGTTTCTCTTGCGGGGCGACTCTTTATATTTCATAGACGAGCAGGCTAATGTTATCTATGCGTTACATAAAGGGCTTCAAGGTGCGTTGGCACCGTTCAGTCTGCCGATGGAGGCAGAAGACAGTATCACAGTCGGAGAAATGGGACAGGATGCCTATTTCCTGATGACGCAAAAGAAGTCGCCCAAAGATTACAATCCCGTGAAATTCACCATGTGGAGTTTCACTTATCCCAATCACATCCAAAAGAAGGTGCTGGGCGAAGGCAGTTGTGAGAGTCTTTTGCCGGGATATTGCAAGTTGCGTGACGTTGAGGTTTGCTTTAGCTATGCGGGTCTCATTGGCGACTACCGAATCTTCCTGAACCATACCCTTTTGAGGGACTCTCTCAGGAATCTCCCGCCTTTAGGCGCTGTCAGTGGTTATGAAGAACACTATGGAGCATTAGCATCGGATAATCTTAATCTTGTTGCAAACGACAGAGTGTATCTGACAGGATTTAATCGTGAAACACATAAATTCTCGGTATTGGAGTATAGGATTCAGGAAAAAAGGAAACAATTATATTCTCGGAATTAATCCCTACCTTTGCCCCGCAAACCAAAATTTACACACTATGAAAAAGCTTTTCTTTGTCCTACTGACAATGCTCTTTGCTACGGGAAGTAAGTCAGAAATCACCTATGTCACGGAAAGTTCGTCAAAGATCACCTACGACGACTGGTTCAGGGTACCCGGGGGATGCGGACATCACGGAAAAAGATTCTCTGAAAACGGGTTAAAATACCAATGTAAACTCTATGACACGCTCTCCGTGTCCATTATAGGATATGAGCATCAGGTGGTAGAAAACTCTGACTCCACACTTTACATCCCGGCGAGCGTCAGTCACAAGGGCACTGTCTATCAGGTACAGAGCATCGGACCGATGGCACTTTCCGGACTTAATGCCATCCACAGTATAACAATCGGAGAAGGCATCAAAATCGTCAGTAGCGAGGCCTTCACTTTTTGCACCAATCTGCGCTCCGTCTATATTCCGGCTTCGGTGGATTGGGTTTCGGAAGGTGTTTTCGGCTCTTGCCCCAACCTGAACAGCATCGTGGTAAGCGAACAGAATCCGGACTTAGATTCCCGCGAGGGATGCAACGCCGTCATAGAAACAGAGAATAACACCTTGGTGGCAGCGTGTCCGGCCACCAGGATTCCCTCATCCGTGAAAGCCATCGGCGACAGGGCGTTTTACCGTCAGGGCATCATAGAGGAAATCGTCATCCCGGAAGGTGTAGAATCCATCGGCCGATGGGCCTTCTGGCATTGCAGCAACCTGAAAAGCATCTCCCTGCCGCAGTCGTTGCGCAAAATAGAACACAGCGCATTCATGGATTGTCACTCGCTCCGTTCGCTGAGGATACCTAAAAACGTTGAGTATATTGGAGGCGCTTGCCTGGCGCGCTGCTACAGACTATCCTCCGTAGTTGTGGAAAAGGGAAATCCCGCCTATGATTCACGCAAAAAATGCAACGCCATCATCCGTAAGTCAGACAGCACACTGATAGCAGGATGTCGCAACTCCGTCATCATGGACGGCGTGCGCAGATTGGATGATTGTTTTGAGGGAGTGCCTATCCGTTCGGTACATATCCCGAAATCTGTGACAGACATACATTGGCAGGAATTCTACGGATGCGACATAGATTCCATCACCGTCGATGAGGATAACCCGGTGTTTTCTTCTCCAAAAGGCTCGAATGCCATATTGTCAAAAGACGGCAAGACGTTGGTGATGGGATGCCGCAACACGGATATTCCTGAGGGTGTGGAGATTATAAGGAGGGGAGCTTTTTCCGGAAGATGGGGAAGCCGGATGCTGCAACTGCCAGGCAGCATAAAAGAAATAGAAAGTGAAGCCTTCTACTATAATGACCTTTTGGAAGAAGTCATCATTCCACGCTCTGTCGAATTCTTGGGAGAGGATCAATTTTATTATTGCAAAAAACTGTTATACGCGAAAGTTCTAGCACCCCTTAAAGAAATTCGCAGGAACACCTTCGCCGATTGTCCCAAACTGTATTTCGTTGAATTTGCCGAAGGTACGAAAAAGATTTGTTTCGACGCTTTCCGTGATTGTCCCAACTTGAGATATGTATATGTGCCGGAATCCTGCGAGATGGAGTACGGCGTTTTTGAGAAATGCCCCAAGGTGGAAGTCATACGCACTGCTGTTCATATCAACGAAAATAAATAATACATTAATAATGAAGAAGGCGGTGGCGAATCCGATCAACCAGAGAAACGAATAAGCCTTAACGGACATAACGGACAAGCGTTAATTTGTGTCTGTTCGTTGTTACGTGATTATTTTTCTCTAACTAGGGAGTAAAAATTCTCTAGTTAGCGCGCAAAAATTCTCTAACTAGAGAGTAAAAAGTGTCTTTTACTAAAACAGTTGACAGATTACTGACCATGTTGACATAAGCGGAAGTGTCAACTCTTTCAGGAAAAGGCAGATGATTAGTTACAAAAGGCTTTTGATGTATATCTCAATATCCTTAGATGTCACATCGTAGACCGGCTGCAACTGCAAAAACTGCTCGTCTCGGCGAAACAATTCTCCGTTAGTAAGCATCGCCATAAGTCCCTTCATTTTAAGTTTGTGCCCGGAATGTTCAAGCGCCAGGGGCATCAATTTGTTAATGTCTGCGCCATTCTTCAGTATGGAATAGATGTCGTAATAGTCACGAAACTTGCTGCGACGCATCATTGCCTCCATCTTCATCACAGCAATCGACTCAACATCAGCCAGACGTATATTGTTCAGGAAGGGAATCTCCCGCATCGTTGCAATCCGCTTGCGGGGAGCCGCATAAAAAGAAATCTTAACCCCGTCGACCATAAAAAGGACCTGATCAAAGCCTGCCACCTGAACGTCCTCCACAGTGCCTATCGTCTCCAGTTCGCGCTGAATCGACGGCCATCCTATATCCAACGTATCATCTTTCCCCAGCTGCCAGCGCATAAAGTCCAAGTCCTCGCTTTGGCGCGTTTCCAACTGGATAGACAGGGCCGTGCCGCCTACAAGTACAAATGGTTTGATACATTCCAACCGGCTAACCGCCTCAATAAGTCTGCCGGTGTGTGGAGCGAAAGGTTGAGCATTCATGCTGCCAAACGTTTGTTGAGTTGACGCGTAGCCATCGCCTTAACATAGCTGCGAGGTTGTTTGGCGTGGAAATAATACCACGCAAAGAAGTAATTCAGATTATAATAGCGCTCGCCCTGAGCAACCACATTCTCTATCCACGCCCGTTTCACCGTTTTGTAGTCGAAGAGCTGAAAAAGCATGTTGATCTCGTCAATGTCAAGATACAGCATCACCAACTCCACCAAGACATCGTCCGGAATGTCCTGAATGGAGTTTACATCGAAACTCCACAGAAAATGTTCCTGCTTGAGTTTGTCAATGAGAAACTGTCTTGTTGACTTAACTGCTTCCGTTCGTTTCATTCACTCTCCAACATGATAATACGCTGCAAAAATACACTTTTTCTTCGAAACGACAAACAATAGGCGAAGATTTTCTTGAAATCCGCTCCGATTTTTCTAGTTTCCTCAAAACTCGGCGCCGTAGCCGGCGCAGGGGCTGCCGTCGGCCGGAGTGAAGTCGTAAAGGAAGAGGGTCGTATCGAAGACCTTATACAGGCCGCGCTCCGCAGGGCTCTTGCCCTTGTTGCCGCGCTTCTCGGCCTCCTTGCTGTCATAAAGGCAGGAGACGAAACGCGCATCGGCAGGATCCTCCACCGTGTTGAGATAGCACTCGTCGAAGAGCAGCTTCTCCTCACGCGAGGCGGGATTGACGAAATCGGCGTCGATGACATCGTCGCCGTAGCCCATCACCAGACAACGCGTGAAAATGTAGTCCTCGATGGGGCACTCACCCTCGTCCGTACGGTTGGCCAGATGGAGCGCCTTGCCCTTAGTGCCGCCGCCGATGATGAGATACTGCGCCAGCGTGCAGTGGTCGAGCGCAGCCTTGCCGCCGATGAGCCACAGGCCGTGACCCATCACGTTGGAGATGCACGTGTTGTGCGCCGTGAGCTCGCACTCCTTCAGGTAAAGACCGTTGTTGACGGCCTCATCCTTGCCCGCTATGTTGTGGAAAATGCAGGACTCCAGCGTGAGGTCGGTCTTCTCGGCGCGGATGCCCCAGCGGGCGCTGTGGAGGTTGAGCCACGTGAGCGTGTTGCCGACGCTGGTGGACTCGAAGGTGACGCCGTTCCAGCGGTCGGGCGTGTTGTCGTAGGGGATGTCTTTGAGCAGATAGTCCGTGCGGTCGCCGCGCATGACGACGGGATTGCCCTCTTCACCCTCCACCTTCAGCGTGCCGCGCACAAGCAGCGATCCGTTGTCGCGGAAGAAGAGGCGTGTGCCGCCTTTGACCGTCATCGTGACGCCCTCGTCGACCGTCAGCTGACCTCCCACCAGGATGGGGCGCTTGGAGTCCACCACCTCGTCCTCGGAAAGGGTGCGGTCGGTCCAGCGATAGACGTCCATGCCGATGGCCGAAAGAGCCACCTCCTGCACCGTGCCGCTCTCGAGACAGAAGAGCAGGCGGTCATCGTAGTGCGTCACATCGTCGCGGTCCATGTCGGGCAGCGTGCACTCCAGACGCACGAAGATGCTGTCCTGCGTGCGCACCTCGAAGTCGGCACCCGTGCCGCCGTCGAGATACTGGCCGTCCACGTTGACGCGGAAAGGAGACTCGGCGCCCATCTCCAGCGCAACGCTGCGGATGCGCAGGCCCGCGTCATTATAGTTGCGCACCATGAGCGTGCGCGTGGAAGAGCCCTCGGCCGTGATGACGGTGTCGAAGGCCACCTCCTGCACCGAAAAAGTCAGGCGGGCGGCGGGGTCCGTCGTGAAGTCGTCGTAGGCGTCACAGGCTGCGAAGAGCAGCGGAAGAAGGGCAAGGATATAGCGGAAGAAGACTCTCATTCGGCGTCAACATTGGTTTCCAGATCAAAATCCACGGAGCAGGGCTCGATGCCATACTGCTCCTCCATCTCGGCCTGATAAAGATTCCAGGCAATGCGCATGCGGTGGACAAAGTCCATGAGGAGATGCTCCTCCGTGACGCCCTTACGGCGCAAATCATAGCCGCTGCGAGCGAGAATTGACAGATTAACGGCGATTTTATTCATCGAATATGCGTTGTTTCGAAGTTTTTTACTACTTTTGCCCTGCAAATGTAACAAAATATGCTGAAACTGTTTCTACTTGTGGCTCTTTTTGTTGGGTTAAGCGTGCTACTTTTGTGCATACGCATCGTTTTGGAGAAGAACGGGCGCTTCGGCAGCGAGCACATCGGCCACAGCAAAGCCATGAGACGGAAAGGCATCCGATGCGTACATCAACAATACAAGATATGAAACATGTGATACTATTCGCGGTGGCCGCTGCACTCAGCCTCACCGCATGTCAGAAATCGGCCGAAGAGGCTGAAGAGACCGCCCAGAGCGAAGGCGCCGAAACCACGGGGCTGAAAATCGCCTATGTGGAGATGGACAGCCTCATCACCCAGTATCAGCTCTACAAGGACTACGAGGAAGAGCTGACCCGCAAGGGCACCAACATCCAGAGCACGCTGGCACAGAAGCAGCGCACGCTGGAGCAGCACGCCGCCGCCATGCAGAAGAAGTATGAGAGCAACGGCTTCACCACCCGCGACGAGTTGGAGCGCGCCCAGAACAGCATCCAGGCCGAGCAGCAGCAGCTGCAGGAGCTGGCCGACCGTCTGCAGACCGACTTCGCTCAGGAGCAGGCCCGCGTGAACCAGGAAGCCCGCGACAGCATCCAGGCCTTCCTGCGCTCCTACAACAAAACGAAGAAATACGACTACGTGCTCGTCAAGGCCGGCGACAACATGCTCATCGCCAACCCCAAGATGGACATCACGAAGGAAGTCATCAAGGGCCTCAACAAGCGCTATAAGAAAAGTCGCAAAACGGCTGAGTAACAAATAACTATGAAAAACGAAAGAGGGGACGGCCACACGGTCGCCCCCTCTCCTTTTGTGGTTATTTTTGTTTTCCTCTGATGACCTTCACGGAGACGATGCGGCGCTCGTCCATCTCCGTCACCTCGAAGGCGAACTGGCGGTAGGTGATGCGCTCGTGCAGCTCCGGGAAGTCGCCCTTGAGCTCGAGGATGAGGCCGGCCAGAGTGTCGGCGTCGCCCTCCACCTCCTCGAAGAAATCCTCCTCAAGCTGCATCACCTTGGAGAAGTCGATGAGCTGCGTGCGGCCGTCGAAGACCCATGTGTTCTTGTTCAGGCGCTGGTAGCCCTTCTCCTCCTCGTCGGTCTCGTCGTGGATCTCGCCGACAATCTCCTCGATGATGTCCTCCATCGTGACCAGACCGCTCGTGCCGCCGAACTCGTCGACCACGATGGCCATGTGGACCTTGTGCTCCTGGAAGTCGCGCAGGAGGTCGTCGATCATCTTCGTCTCGGGCACGAAATACGGGGCGCGGATGAGCGTCTGCCAACGGAAATTGGCGGGCTTGGAGAGATGCGGCAGCAGGTCCTTGATGTAGAGAATGCCCTTGATGTTGTCCTCGGAGCCCTGGAAGACGGGGATGCGCGAGTAGTTGTTCTCCACGATGCACTCGAGCACCTTGGGGAACGGCGTGCGGATGTCGATGTCGACCATGTCCACGCGGGGCGTCATGACCTCCTTGCACATCTCGCCGCCGAAGCGGATGATGCTCTTGAGCATCTTCGACTCCTCGGCAATATCCTTGGTGTCAGTGAGTTGCATCGCCTTCTCCAGATCGTCCACCGTGAGGGCGTCCACCTGATGGCGGACAAAGCGGTCGGTGAACATCTTGCTGCGGATGAGCAGGCTGCTCAGAGGCCAGAAGAGCGTCTCCAGAAAAGCGAGCACGCCGCTGCCGCCGCGCACAAAGCTGAGCGCATGCTGGACGCACCAGACCTTGGGCATGATCTCGCCGAAGAGCAGCAGCAGGAAGGTGAGCACCACCGTGAGCGAGAGAAACTCCAGCCAGACGACGCCGCCGAAGCTGACCATCCGGTCGGCTGCGTAGCCCAAGAGCATCACGATGGCCACATTGACCAGATTGTTGGCAATCAGGATGGTGGCCAGAAGACGCTCCGAGTGCTCCTGCCAGCGCAGGATGCGCTCGTCGGAGGTGCTGCGGTCGGGATCCAACTTGTCCGTCTCCTCGGGAGAGAGGGAGAAGAAAGCGATCTCGCTGCCGCTGACAAAGGCGGAAAGAACAAGCAATACGACTGCGCCCGCAATGGCGGCTATGCAATAGGCGTCAGGGGCGGTGAAAGAAACTGAGGAAAGGGACTCTAGCAGTCCCGCGACAGGGTCATCCATGTAGTGGGGAAAATGGTGTTAAAATGGAAATCATGAAGCCGGGGATTCCGGAGCGGATGAAGGAGCTGAAGAGCCCTTGGGCGTCAGCATCTCCATGGCTTCGGCCCAAATCTCGGTGATGTAGCGCGTGCGGCCCTGCTTGTCTTCGTAGGAGCGGGTGTGGATCTTGCCTTCGATGTAGAGCTTGTCGCCCTTCTTGACATACTTGTCCACCGTCTCGGCCAACTGGCGCCAGAGCACCACGTTGTGCCACTCCGTGCGCTCGGGCACTTCGGTGCCGTTGGCCAGCGTGTAGCCGCGCTCCGAAGTGGCCAGACGAATCTGCGCCACGCAGACGCCCTGATCCACAAAACGCACGTCGGGATCGAGTCCGACATTGCCGATGAGCATCACCTTATTCATCCTTCATTCGAGTTTTGCACCACAAAAGTACATAATTTTTGGAGATTCGGCATCAAAAGTCCCCATTTTTTTTGAACATTGCAATGTTTTTCGTATCTTTGCGGGAGAAATGGCAAAACGTAAATAATCAAACAATCATAATTCAAACACATCACGCACTATGGAAAACGATCTCATCAAACAGTGTGAGGCCAAAGCCCAGGAATGGCTCAACTCGCCCATCATCGACGACGCCACGAAAGCCGAAATCAAGGCTATGTATGACGACAAGACGGCCCTCGTGGACGCCTTCTACCAGAACCTGGAGTTCGGCACCGGAGGCCTGCGCGGCATCATGGGCGCCGGCACCAACCGCATGAACAAATACATCGTCGGCATGGCCACTCAGGGCTTCGCCAACTACATCAACAAGGCCTTCCCCAAGGGCGGATGCTCCGTGGTGGTCGGTCACGACTGCCGCAACAACGGCCGCATGTACGCCGAATCCGTAGCCGCCATCTTCTCGGCCAACGGCATCAAGGCCTATCTCTTTGAAAGTCTGCGCCCCACCCCGGAGATCAGTTTCGCCATCCGTCAGCTGGGCGCTGTGGCCGGCGTCAACGTCACAGCATCGCACAACCCCAAGGAGTATAACGGCTACAAGGCCTACTGGGCCGACGGCGCGCAGGTGCTCGCTCCGCACGACACCGGCATCATCGACGAGGTGAACAAGGTGAAGCTGGAGGACGTGAAGTTCACGGCCAACTGGGACCTCATCCAGATCATCGGCGGCGAGATGGACTACGACTACATGATGGCCGTGAAGGAGGCTATGGTGGATCAGGACGTCATCCTGCGCCAGAAGGACCTCAACATCGTCTACAGCGCCATGCACGGCACGGGCCGCCACATCGTGCCCATGTGTCTGCGCTCGTGGGGCTTCCAGAACATCAACGTGGTGCCCGAGCAGATGGTCGTTGACGGCAACTTCCCCACCGTCGTCTCCCCCAACCCCGAGAACGCCGAAGCCATGACGCTGGGCATGAAGCTCGGCACGAAGCTCAACGCCGACCTCGTGGTGGCTACCGATCCCGACGCCGACCGTCTGGCCATCGTCTGCCGCAACCCCGAAGGCGAGTGGCAGATCATCAACGGCAACCAGACGGCCATGATGTTCATCTACTACATCATCAAGAACAAGCAGGCTCTGGGCACGCTGGGCAAGACCGACTTCCTGGTGAAGACCATCGTCACCACCGAGGTGATTGCCGAAATGGCCAAGAAGAACGGCGTGGAGCTGCGCGACTGCTACACGGGCTTCAAGTGGATCGCCCGCGAAATCGCCCTCTCCGAAGGCAAGCAGAAATACATCGGCGGCGGCGAGGAGTCGTTCGGCTTCCTGCCCTACGACAAGGTGCGCGACAAGGACGCTCCGGCCTCCATCTGTCTCATCTGCGAAATCGCCGCATGGGCCAAGGATCAGGGCAAGACGCTCTACGACCTGCTCATGGAAATCTATAAGGAATACGGCTTCTCCTACGAGAGCACCATCAACGTGACCAAGCCCGGCAAGAGCGGTGCCGACGAAATCAAGCAGATGATGGCGGACTTCCGCGGCGCCAAGGCCCCGAAGGAAATCGCCGGTTCGAAGGTCGTGCTGACGAAGGACTACCAGGCCCTCACCGCCACCGACGACAAGGGCAACGTGAGCAAGCTCGACATGCCGACCACGAGCAACGTGCTGCAGTGGTTCTGCGAAGACGGCACGAAGATCTCCGTACGCCCCAGCGGCACGGAGCCCAAGATCAAGTTCTACTGCGAAATCAAGGGCCAGATCGGATGCGCCAAATGCTATCCCGGCGAGGTCGAGAAAGCCAAAGCACACGTGGAGGCCATCAAGAAAACACTCTCTCTTTGACAAAACATCGCTTTAGCGAAAAAAAAAGAGCAAAAACCGGCCTTTATTGCAAGAAAAGACGTACCTTTGCACCCGCTGTCACGGGATGGCAGCATATTTCAAACCTATTAAAACCATAAAAAGTAATGGCAACAAAAATCAGATTGCAGCGCGGCGGCCGTAAGGGCTATGCCTTCTACAGCATCGTCATCGCTGATGTAAGAGCACCACGTGATGGTAAGTTTACAGAAAAGATTGGTACCTACAACCCCAACACCAATCCTGCCACTGTAGATTTGAAATTCGACCGCGCCCTGTATTGGGTAGAGGCCGGCGCACAGCCTACCGACACCGTTCGCAACATTCTCTCCGGTGAGGGTGTTTACCTCATGAAGCACCTGAGAGGCGGTGTGAAGAAGGGTGCATTCGACGAAGCTGCTGCACAGCAGAAGTTTGACGCATGGAAGGCAGACCGTCAGAAGGGTCTCCAGGCCATCGCCGCCAAGCAGGCCGACGAGGCCAAGAAGGCTGCTGCAGAGCGTCTCAATGCAGAAAAGAAGGCTGACGAAGCCAAGAAGGCTCAGATTGCAGAGAAGGTAGCCGCACTTGAGGCTGCCGCCAAGGAAGCTGCTGCAGAAGCAGAGGCCGCAGCCGCAGAGGCTGAAGCTCCCGCCGAAGCAGAGGCACCCGCTGAAGAGGCACCCGCTGCAGAATAAGAGCATTCATGAAACTGCTGCTATTATCCAACCCGACGTTCTTCATCGAAGAAGACAAAATCCTCGCCACACTTTTTGAGGACGGATTGGATATGCTGCACCTGCGTAAACCAGGGTCAGAGCCGGTCTATTGTGAGCGGCTGCTGACCCTGATTCCTACGCGCTACCACAACCGTATTGTAGCCAACGACCACTTCTACCTCAAGGAAGAATTCGGCCTGGCCGGAATACACATCAGCCACCACAACCCCAACCTGCCTAACGGATACAAGGGACAGAAGTCGTGCACCTGCTACGACTTGGAAGACCTGCCCAGATGCAAGAAAGAGTATGACTACGTCATCCTCAAAAACGTCTTCGACAGCATCTCGGAGCCCGACTACAAGTCGCGCTACACTCTGGAGCAGCTCAAAGACGCCTCCAGGCGCGGACTGATCGACCGCCACGTGATGGCTCAGGGCGGCGTGTCGCTGGAGCTGTTGCCCCAAGTGCGCGACCTGGGATTCGGCGGCGCTGTGATCAGAGGTGACCTCTGGAAGCGCTTCAATATCCATTCCGGCATGGATTTCAAAGACCTATTGTTACATTTTCACCGCCTGCGCAAAGCAAGCGAATAAGCACGTTCTAACCATGAATAACAATTTCCTTGTGTTTTCGGGAACTGCAACCCGATATCTTGCCGAAAAAATCTGTCAGAGCTTAGGTTGTCCTCTCGGCAATCTCATCATCACCAAATTTTCCGACGGAGAATTTGCTGTCAGTTATGAGGAAAGCATTCGCGGTAAGGACGTGTTTCTGGTGCAAAGCACCTTCCCCAACAGCGACAACCTGATGGAGCTGCTGCTCATGATGGACGCTGCCAAGAGGGCCTCCGCCCGCACCATCAACGCCGTCGTGCCCTACTTCGGATGGGCCCGTCAGGACCGCAAGGACAAGCCCCGCGTGTCCATCGGCGCCAAGCTGGTGGCAGACTGCATGACCGTGGCCGGCATCGACCGCCTCATCACCATGGACCTGCATGCCGATCAGGAGCAGGGCTTCTTCAACTGCCCGGTGGATCACCTCTACGCCTCCAGCGTGATGATGCCCTACATCAAGAGCCTCAAGCTGAAGAATCTCGTGATGGCCGCTCCCGACGTGGGCGGTTCGAAGCGCGCCTCCAACTACGCCAAATACCTCGACTGCCCCCTCGTGCTCTGCAACAAGACGAGAAAGAAGGCCAACGAGGTGTCTGACATGCAGATCATCGGCGACGTGAAGGGTGCAGATGTCGTTCTGGTGGACGATATGGTGGACACCGCAGGCACCATCACCAAGGCTGCAGACCTCATGATGTCCAACGGCGCCAACAGCGTGCGCGCCATCGCCTCACACTGTGTGATGTCCGGACCCGCTTCAGAGCGCGTGCAGAACAGTGCGCTTGAGGAGATTGTCTTCACCGACTCCATCCCCTACTCCCAGCGCTGTGCCAAGGTCAAGCAGATCTCCATCGCCGACCTGCTGGCCGAGACCATCCGCAGAGTGGTCGAGAACAAGAGCATCTCGTCGCAATACCTTATATAATCCCTCCTTCTGAAGCAAAAGGACTTCGTCGGACAGACGAAGTGCGTGCTCCACGTCGTGCGTGGAGACGAGAATCGTGCGCCCCATTTCGCGCGCCAGACGCGAAAGCAGCGACAGCGTGGACACCTTGCTGGGATAGTCCAGAAAAGCCGTCGGCTCGTCCAGGAGAATCACCGGCGTCTCCTGCGCTATGGCCTTCGCAATCATCACCTTCTGACGCTCTCCGTCGGAGAGAGAGCCCACACGCCGTGAGGCCAGAGGCGAGATACCCGTGATGTCGATGCTCCGGTCCACAATCTCCTTATCCGCCGGAGAAAGCTGCCCCCAGAACTGCGTGTAGGGGCTGCGTCCGAGGGCTACGACTTCCCACGACGTCATGGAAGGCACGGGCACATCGCGCGTGGTGACAACGGAGACCAGACGCGCCAGAGCCTTGTGGCTGTAAGAGGCAATGCTGCTGCCCCCCAGAAGCACATCGCCCGAGAGCGGCGGCTGCAGGCCGGAGAGAGAGCGCAAGAGCGTGGACTTGCCCACACCGTTGCGTCCGACAAGACAAATCAGACGCCCCTCGGGGAGCTTCACGCTCAAGGGAGCGGTGACGCGCCGCTGACCTGCGCGCGTATTGTAGCCGATCACGAGATCCTTAAGCACAAGCTCCATCGCAGCCGTCTAACAGAAGATTAAATTCTGAACCACCTGCGCGCCGGCCTCATGATTCAGGGCCCGAAGATAGAAGTCCCGGTTCATCAGGAGGTTCTGGCGCAAAGGCGCGCTCTTGATCTGCACACGGAGCGTGTCGCCCTGAAAACGCACTTCGCCGATGTAGCGCTGATACTGCTCACCGATCACACGCGCCACCGCCACCTGGGCTCTGTAGCGCGCCAAAGGCGTCTCCAATCCCTCCGAGCGCAGGAAGGCATCGAGAAGGGACGATATATGCTGGGGCCTGCGATACAGCACGGAGGAAATGTTTTACTGGTGCTGGTCGCGAAGCAGATCGTTGACCGTTTTGACCGGATTGAAAGTGGCCAGAGGCACCTCGACCATGATGGTGGACCAGTCGCTCATGGCGCCGTTCCACAAACCGGGCAACTCGAGCGCCTTGAGCTCGCGGCCGGACTTGCTCTTGAAGGAGATGAAGCCCGTGGCGGGGTCCACATACTTGGGCAGGTCGAACTTGTTACCTTTATAATCGCGTATCGCGCACACGAGGTCCACGGGGTTGAAATGAGTGCCCTCGGTGAACATCTTCTGATATTCGGCGTTGTTCTGGTCAATCTGGCTCGACTCCAGAATCTGCAGGGAGATGCTGCCGTCGGGATTGTAGGCCAGGAACGGACCGCCGCCGGGCTCGCCGACATTCTTCACAACGCCCGCTGCACGCATGGGGCGGTTGAGCTTCGAGCGGAGGTAGTTGACCAATTCGGTATCCTCCATATCCTTGAGGCCCTCTTTGTCGCAGCACAGCGTGTGGCGCACGAAGCGGATCATGTCCTCCAGATCGGAGTGGTTGAAATCTCCGCTGTCCAACAGCCTCAGATAAGAGAACGCCTGAGTCTGAGCCTCGACCAGCACGCCGGCCAGCACCTGCTTCCACAGCACGGTCTCCTCCTTGAGACGATCGGGCACGACATTGTCGATGTTCTTGATGAAGACGATATCGGAGTCCAAGTCGGACAGGTTTTCAATCAATGCGCCGTGACCTCCGGGACGGAAGAGCAGTTTGCCGTCCACACGGAAAGGCTCGTTGTCCATCGTAGCGGCCAAAGTGTCCGTAGAGGGCTTCTGCTCGGAGAACGACACGTGGTAGCGCACGCCGTATTCCTTCTCGTAGTCGCCCAGCACATCCTTCACCAGCTGCTGGAACAGGGCCTTATGCTCGGAAGACACCGTGAAGTGCACATCAGCCTCACCCTTGCTGCTGGCGTAGAGCGCAGCCTCCACCAGATGCTCCTCAAGCGGCGTGCGGGCCTGAGTGTCGTAGCTGTGGAACTGAAGCAGGCCCTTGGGTAACTGGCCGTAGTTGAGGCCGTCGGCATCCAGCATGGCCACCACGACATCCTTCTGACGGCCTTCTGCCACCAGAGCGTCGGCACCCTTGCCGTACATCACAACGCAGGCATCGTCCAAAGCGGGGAAGAAAGCGAAGTCGTGGAGACGGTCGAAGAACTTCTTCTCGAAGTCGGTCGTCGGCACGTCGTAATCGGCGTCCACAAACTCGAACATCGCCTTGAACATGCGGCTGGCAGCGCCGGAAGCAGGCACGAATTTGGTAATCTTGTGGCCCTCCTTCTTATACTGGTCCCAAAGCTTGACGAAGTGCTTCTGTTCGTCTGCCGACGTGCGAAGAATGCCGTTCTCCACACTGGCGGCGGCCTTCAGGCGCAGAAACGGGAAGCCCTCGCGAAACTGCTTGAGCTGACGCTCTATCTGTGACTCACTGATTCCTTTTTGCTGAAGCTGAATTTTGTCTTCCTGTGTCAACATAGTAGTATATGATTATGGTTTATTCACTGCAAAAATAAGAAAAAAAATGAAACTGTGAAAATAATTGTTTGTTATGGACAAAGAATTGTGGGGAATTTTATATCTTTGCACCCCGAATGGAGCACAAGATAGGCTTTGACCAGATAAAAAACATGCTTGCGGACAACTGTCAGTCGCAGTTGGGACGCGAACACATCGATGCACTCACCTGGTGCAACGACATAGAGCTTATCCGCCAGCGACAGGAGGAGACCAACGAGCTGCAAACGCTCATCTCCACGCTGACGGAGACGCCCGAGATGTCGTTCTACGATCTGAGAGAGGCCGTCAAGCGCATCCGCATTGAAGGCACCTACATTCTGGAAGAAGACCTGCACCGGCTCTATCTCACACTGGTGACGATGCACGGATGGCTGCGGCTCATCCGCCAGGAAGAGAACAGCGTGTCCGCCAGAAGCGAGGATGCGCCTCCCGCCTATCCCGCATTGGAGAAGATGGCACACGGGGTGTTCACCTTTCACGCCGTGGAGCAGTGTGCCGAAAAAATACTCGACAAGCACGGACACATCAAAGACGACGCCTCACCCACGCTGCAGCGTGTCAGAAGCGAGCTGAAGCGCGCCGAAGGCAGTGTGTCGCGCGCCCTTCAGGGCATTCTGCGCACCATCAAGGAAGAGGGCCTCATCGAAGCCGACACCAACCCCACCCTGAGAGACGGCCGTCTGGTCATCCCCGTGTCCCCGACCATCAAGAAACGTCTGGGCGGCATCGTGCACGACGAATCGGCAACGGGCAAGACAGTCTATGTGGAGCCCCAGGAAGTCGTTGAAGCCAATAACAGAATCCGCGAGCTCGAAGCGGAGGAGAAGCGGGAAATCATACACATCCTGCAACACTTCACCACCCTGATCCGTCCGAATGTCAAGGAGCTGCTGAAAGCTTTCGACTTTCTGGGACAGCTGGAATTCGTGATGGCCAAAGTGTTCTTCGCCCGAGAGATCAAAGGCATCTGCCCGAGAGTGTCCTCGCGCCCCGTCATCGACTGGACTCTGGCCCGTCATCCCTTGCTGGAGCGTTCGCTCAGAAGTCAGGAGAGAAACATCGTGCCCCTGGACATCCTTTTGGACAAAGACGGACGCATCCTCATCATCTCCGGCCCCAATGCCGGAGGCAAGAGCGTCTGCCTGAAGACCGTAGGCCTGATACAATACATGCTGCAATGCGGTCTGCCTGTGCCTTTGGGCGAGAACTCCAAGTGCGGCATGTTCTCCGAAATGCTCATCGACATCGGTGACGACCAGAGCATCGAAAACGATCTCTCCACCTACTCTTCGCACCTGGTGAAGATGAAGCAGATGATGAAGGCTGCCGGAGAGAACACCCTGCTCCTCGTCGACGAAATGGGCAGCGGCACCGAACCCACCATCGGCGGCGCTATGGCAGAAGCCATCCTGGAGCGCTTTCACGAGAAAGGCGCCTGGGCCGTCATCACCACACACTACCAGAATCTGAAGCATTTCGCCGAAAACCACGAAGGCGTGCGCAACGGCGCCATGCTTTACGACAGGCAGAAGATGGAGGCGCTCTTCCAGCTGCAAATCGGCAATCCGGGCAGCTCGTTCGCCATCGAGATAGCCCGCAAGATCGGCATTCCCGCCGAAGTCATACAGAGAGCCACCTCGATTGTCGGTCAGGAATATGTCTCCGCAGACAAATACCTCCTGGACATCGTGCGCGACAAGCGCTACTGGGAGGACAAGCGCCAGAACATCCACGAGAAGGAAAAGCGCATGGAAGCCACCATACAGCGCTACGAGGAGAAGATAGAAGGCCTCAGGCAGGAGAAGAAGGACATCCTCCACTCCGCCAGAGAAGAAGCCAAAGAGATTGTCTCCAGCGCCAATGCCGCCGTGGAGCGCACCATCAAAGAAATTCGCGAAGCACAAGCCGAAAAGACGCGCACGAAGGAAGCACGCGAGAGCCTGGCCAACGTGATGGAGTCGCTGACGGCACCCGCCAAAGCCGTTTCCGAACGCATGAAACGCCCCAAGCCCCAGACAAGCGCCGCACCCGCAGCGAGCGTCCCCGCCATCGCCGTCGGCAAATACGCCAGAATCAAAGGCTCCTCCACCGTAGGCGTCATCGACCGCATCGAGGGCAAAAAGGTCACGCTGACGTTCGGCCACATCCACACCGTCACCACCATCGATCGCATCGAAGCCGCCAAAGCGCCCAAACCGAGCACCACGACCGCTGTCTCAAGCGGCACCCACATCGTGCACCAGCACAACGTGAACTTCTCGCCGGAACTCGACATTCGCGGACAGAGAGCCGACGAAGCGCTGGACACGCTGATGCACTACATGGACGACGCCCTCATGACGGGCGCATCGCGTGTGCGTATTCTTCACGGGACGGGCACGGGCGCCCTGAGGGAGCTCTGCCGCCACTACATGAAGACCGTGCCGAGAGTCTTCAGCGTGAGAGACGAGGACGTCAGATTCGGCGGAGCAGGAATAACGGTCGTAGAGCTGAAATAAAATCAGTCTGCGACCGTTAACAGTATACTGAACTTAACAGCCCCTAAAGGACGCACCCTATCAGCGTCCTTTGTACATATCTTCGTAGTACTTCTCGTATTCGCCAGAAGTGATGTTGTCCATCCACTCCTGGTTGTCGAGATACCACTTTACCGTCTTCTCGATGCCTTCCTCGAACTGCAGAGAAGGCTCCCAGCCGAGCTCCTTCTGAAGCTTCGTGGAGTCGATGGCGTAGCGGGCGTCGTGGCCCAGACGGTCGGTGACGTAGGTAATGAGGTCGAGGTCCTCTCCCTCCTTGCGGCCCAGCAGACGGTCCACCGTCTTGATGACGGTCTTGATGATGTCGATATTCTTCCACTCATTGAAGCCGCCGATGTTGTAGGTCTCGGCAATCTTGCCGTTGTGGAAAATAGTGTCGATGGCACGCGCATGATCCACCACATAGAGCCAGTCGCGCACATTCTCTCCCTTGCCGTAGACGGGAAGTGGCTTGCGGTGACGGATGTTGTTGATGAAGAGCGGAATCAGCTTCTCGGGGAACTGGTAGGGGCCGTAGTTGTTGGAGCAGTTGGTCACAATCGTGGGCATGCCGTAAGTGTCGTGGAAAGCACGCACGAAGTGGTCGCTCGAAGCCTTGGAGGCGCTGTAGGGCGAATGGGGATTGTACTTCGTCGTCTCGTAGAAGAAATCCTTGCCGTAGGCCAGATGGTGCTCGGAGGAAGAAGCCGTTGTGGTGAAAGGTGGTTCGATGCCTTCGGGATTGGTCATCTCAAGGGCGCCGTAGACCTCGTCCGTGGAGATGTGGTAGAAGCGCTTGCCCTCATACTTCTCCGGCAGAGACTCCCAATAGAGCTTGGCAGCCTGCAAGAGCGAGAGCGTACCCATCACGTTGGTGCGTGCAAAGGTGAAGGGATCCTTGATGGAACGGTCCACGTGACTCTCGGCGGCCAGATGGATGATGCCGTCGATCTTCTCGTCCTGCATCAGCTTATAGAAGGCGTCGAAGTCGCAGATGTCCATACGGACGAACTTGTAATTCGGCTTGTCCTCGATGTCCTTCAGATTGGCCAGATTGCCGGCGTAGGTGAGCTTGTCGAGATTGATGATATTATACTCGGGATACTTGTTCACAAAGAGGCGAACAACATGGCTTCCGATGAATCCGGCACCGCCGGTGATAACGATATTCTTCATACTTAAGTTTCTATTCAATCAAAATAAGTTAAAACTCTGGCAATCAGGCATTCATTTCTTGCAAATTCCTGATGCACTTCTTCAGACTCTCCGTCCAGTAGGGCACCCTGATGCCGAAGGTTTCGCGTATCTTGCGCTTGTCCAAAACACTGTAGGCGGGACGCTGCACGGGCGAAGGATATTCGCTGGAGTAGCAGGGCTGGATGTCGCACTCCGTGTGGCCGCAGTATTCGGCAATCATCTTAGTAAAGTCGAACCAACTGCACACGCCTTCGTTGGAATAATGATAGATGCCTTCAACGGGCTTGGAGAGGATCGCGAGAATGGCTTCGGCAAGATCCAGCGCATAAGTCGGCGTACCGCATTGGTCGAACACCACCTTGAGCGCCGGCTTGGTGGCCGTGAGCGTCATCATCGTCTTGCAGAAGTTCTTGCCGAACTCGGAATAAAGCCAGGCCGTGCGGATGATGACGTAGCGGCAGCCGGAGTCGATGATATACTGTTCTCCGAGCTTCTTTGTCGAGCCGTAGACACCTGTCGGCGTGCCTTTCTGGTCTTCGCGGCAGGGGGTGTTGTAAGGCTCTTTGCCGAAGACGTAGTCGGTGGAAATCTGTATGAGCAGACCGCCGACCTCTTTCATCGCAACAGCCAGATTGCGAGGCGCATCGGCATTGAGACGCTCGGCCAGAGCGGCCAGCTTTTCGTCCGTCTCACAGGCGTCCACATTGGTCCATGCGGCGCAGTTGACAATGGCCTCCACGCTGTTTTCCTTTACCATCGCACGAATGGCCTCAAGGTCGGTAATGTCCAGATGAACGGTGTCGAGCCCTTCGGCCTCGGTGACGTCGGTGAAGATGTAGCGGTCCTTCGAGGCTTTGGAGACAAGGCGCATTTCGCGTCCGAGTTGTCCGTTGGCGCCGGTAACAAGAATATTCATGTCTTTCTTCAGTTTATGCGTCCGCCGTCCCCTACTCCAGATTCATGTTGCCGAAGCGCTTGACTTCGTCAATCACCTTGAGCAGATACTGTCCGTACTGATTCTTGAGCATCGGTTGGGCCAACTGGCGCATGCGCTCCTCGTCGATCCAGCCCTTGCGGTAGGCAATACCTTCTAGACAGCCCACCTTCAGTCCCTGGCGCTTCTCCAGCACCTCGATGTAGGTGGAAGCCTCGGAGAGGGAGTCGTGCGTGCCGGTGTCGAGCCAGGCAAAACCGCGCCCGAGCGTCTGCACTTTGAGCTCGCCGTCCTCGAGGAACTTCTGGTTGACGGTCGTAATCTCGTACTCTCCGCGGGCGGAAGGCTTGATGTTACGGGCCACTTCGACCACCTTGTTGGGATAGAAATACAGGCCCACAACGGCGTAGTTGGACTTGGGATGCTCGGGCTTCTCCTCGATGGAGAGGCAGTTGCCGTCCTTGTCGAACTCGGCCACGCCGTAGCGCTCGGGATCGTTCACCCAATAGCCGAACACGGTGGCCTTTTTATCTTCCTCCGCCGTACGCACAGCCTCACGCAACATCTTGCTGAAACCGTTGCCCTGGAAGATGTTGTCGCCGAGCACCAGACAGGCGCTGTCGTCGCCGATGAAGTCCGCACCGATAGTGAACGCCTGAGCCAAGCCGTCGGGCGAAGGCTGCTCGGCGTATTCGAAATGCACGCCGTAGTCGCTGCCGTCGCCCAGAAGACGCTTGAATCCGGGCAGATCGAAAGGTGTGGAAATAATTAGGATTTCGCGGATGCCGGCCAACATGAGCACCGATACGGGATAGTAGATCATGGGTTTGTCGTAGATGGGCATCAGCTGCTTGGATATCCCCTTGGTGATGGGATACAAGCGGGTGCCGGAGCCTCCGGCCAATACAATTCCTTTCATACTCTTTGTCTTGAGTAAAACATTTAGATTCGTCCAAAGGTACGTATTTTTATCCGAACATCGGATATTTTATCATAAAAAACTTTAAGATTCGTTCTGCTATTTCAAAAAAATGCGCCGCCGGGGGCCTCCGGTTCCAAAAAATTCCGTACCTTTGCACCCGATTTTGTGCACAGGCGCACTCAGCGCACCCGCCGCACATACACCGACGTGAACCCGAGCAGAGCCGCTGCATCACTGCTGCATCACTGCTGCATCACTGCTGTTTACTCGAAGAATACACGAGAACAGAACGAGGGCAAGACGGGAGAAAGACGGGAGGAAGACGAACAAACAAAGGAAACAATATAACGAAAAAGACAAGAACTATGCGAATGAAACTTAACATGCTCGCTGTCGGCGCTATGGCCTTGATGATGATGGCCTCTTGCGGCAAGAAACAGCAGCAGACGCCCAGTGCCGTCTACAAGACGATGAAGGTTGAAAAAGAGGACGTCACCATCGAGAGTAAATACAGCGCCACCATCCGTGGCCGCCAGGACGTCAACATCCTCCCCCAGGTGGCCGGTACGATACATCAGATTTGCGTCACCGAAGGCCAGCACGTCAGCGCCGGCCAGACACTCTTCATTATTGACCAGGTGCCCTACGAGGCCGCTCTGCGCACCGCAGAGGCTGCCCTCGAAGCCGCCAAGGCCTCTGAGGCCACCGCAGCCCTCAACTATGAGGCCAAGAAGAAGCTGAGAGCCGACAACGTCATCTCCGACTTCGACCTGCAGACTTCCTACAACAGCCTGCTTTCGGCCAAAGCTCAGGTGAGTCAGTGCACCGCTCAGGTGGTGAACGCCCGCAACAACCTCTCCTACACCGTTGTGAAATCTCCCTCCAACGGCGTTGTGGGCCAGCTGCCCTACAAGAAAGGCGCCCTCGTGAGCGCTTCCATTCCCGAGCCTCTGACCACCGTCAGCGACATCCATCAGATGCACGTCTACTTCTCCATGACCGAAGGTCAACTGCTCTCCATGGTGCGCGAAAGCGGTTCTCTGGACAAAGCCATCGAAAACATGCCGGCTCTGCGTCTGCGTCTGGTGGACGGCAGCGACTACGACATTCCCGGCAAGGTGGAGAGCGCCAGCGCCGTCATCGACCGCACGACGGGCACCATTCAGCTCCGTGCCGTCTTCGACAACCCCAACGGCGTGCTTCACAGCGGCTCCTCGGGCACGGTAATTATCCCCGTTGAGTTGAAAGATCAGTTCGTCATCCCCGCCAAAGCCACCGTGCAGCTGCAGGACCGCTTCCGCGTGTGGCAGGTGGATCAGGACGGCATCGCTCACGGCATCCTTGTGAAACTGCGCGCCGAGCGTTTGGGCGACAAGGTCGTTGTGACCGAAGGCCTGACACCCGGCATGGAGATTGTGGCCGAAGGTGCCGGCATGGTCAAAGAGGGCCAGGATGTGCTCAAGAAGAACGAGAAGAAATAAGCGAACGCTCTAACGAACAGGATTTGAAATGAAAGGCAATATATTCATCAAACGCCCGGTGATGGCAATGTCCATCGCCATCATGATTCTCCTGGTGGGTGCGATCAGCTATTTCACCTTACCTCTGGAGAGTTATCCCGACATTGCACCGCCTACGGTGCAGGTGTCGGCCACTTATACCGGTGCCTCCGCCGACGCTGTTTCGCACGCTGTGATTCAGCCTCTGGAGGAGAGCATCAACGGTGTGGAGAACATGACCTACATGACCTCCACTGCCACCAATTCCGGCAGCGCCACCATCACCATCTACTTCAAGCAGGGCACCAACGCCGATATGTGTGCCGTGAACGTGCAGAACCGCGTGTCCAAGGCACAGGGCCTTCTGCCCCAGGAGGTGACGCGCATCGGCGTGATGACGCAGAAGCGACAGACGTCCTTCCTGCAGATTGACGCCCTAGAGTGCACCAACGGCGAGTATGATGAAGACTTCATCTCCAACTACCTCGACATCAACGTCATCCCCCAGATCAAGCGTATCAAGGGTGTGGGCGATGTGATGGAGTTGGGCGGCACCTACTCTCTGCGTATCTGGATGGATCCCGCCAAGATGGCCCAATACGGACTGATTCCCGCCGACATCTCCGCCGCACTGGCCGAGCAAAACCTCGAGTCGCCGACGGGACTTCTGGGTGAAAACCCCGTCAACGGCACACACGGCGAAGGCATCGACAACCCCTTCTCCTTCACGATGAAATACACCGGACGTCTGGCGAGCATCGACCAGTTTGAGAACATCGTCCTCAAGGCGCTCCCCGACGGCAACGTACTGAAACTGAAGGATGTGGCCAAAGCCGAACTGGGTGCCGTGAGCTATTCCTTCCACGGCGGCGCCAACGGTCACGAAGCCGTCTGCTTCCTGGCCTTCCAGGTTGCCGGCGCCAACGCCAAGGAGACCAACGACCTCATCTTCGACAAACTGGACGAACTCTCGAAGGACCTCCCCGAAGGACTTAAATTCACCACGCTGCAGTGCTCCAACGACTTCCTCATGGCCTCTATCGCCAATGTGGAGGAGACGCTCATCGTGGCCATCATCCTCGTGATTTTGGTGGTGTACTTCTTCCTTCAGGACTTCAGAGCCACCATCATTCCCTCCATCTCCATCATCGTTTCGCTGGTGGGCACATTTGCCTGCCTGTCCGTCGCCGGATTCTCGCTGAACCTGTTGACGCTCTTCGCCCTCGTGCTGGCCATCGGTACGGTGGTGGACGATGCCATCGTGGTGGTGGAGGCCGTACAGGCCAAGTTCGATGCAGGATACACTTCGCCCTACGAAGCCACCAAAGACGCCATGAACGATGTGACGATGGCCGTCATCTCATGTACCTTCGTCTTCATGGCGGTGTTCATCCCCGTGAGCTTCATGCCCGGCACTTCCGGCATCTTCTACACGCAGTTCGGTGTGACGCTGGCCACCTCCGTAGGTCTCTCCTGCGTGAGCGCCCTGACACTCTGCCCCGCCCTCTGCGCCCTGATGATGCGCCCGGCTTCCGAGGAGCGCCGCAAGGGTTTCTTCGGACAAATCAACTACCGCACCCGTCTGGCCTACGAGGCCACCTACGGCGTCCTGCTGGAGAAATACCTTAACGTGCTCAAGCACATCGTTTCCCGCAAGGCCCGCATCTATGCACAGCTGACCGTCATCCTGGCTTTCGTCGGCGTCTACTTCGCCTTCAAGAATCTGTCCTCCGGCCTTGTGCCTCAGGAAGACCAGGGCACGATGATGATGGTGGTCAACGGTGTGCCCGGCGCCAACCTCGCCAACACCAACGAAGTGCTCGACCGCGTGGAGAAGATCGTCAAAGACCTGCCCGAGGTGGAGAGCTACAACCGCGTTGCCGGCTACTCCTTTATGGCCGGACAGGGCACGGCGTATGCCATGTGCATCATGAAGATGAAGAACTGGACGGACCGACGCTCCGCCGGCCCCTGGAACTGGATCTCCAACTTCATGTCCACCTCGACGGTGGCTTCCGGCATGCTCACCAAGAGGCTGATGGAAGAGATTCCCGACGCCCAGTGTCTGGTGTTCGAGCCCGGTATGATTCCCGGCTACGGCATGGGCTCCATCGAGCTCAACCTGCAGGACAAGAACGGCGGCGACAAAGCCACCTTCCTGAGCTATACGCAGGAATTCCTGGGCCGCGTCAGCCAGCATCCCGAAGTGATGCGTGCCATGACCTCTTATGCCCGCAACTTCCCCCAGCTGCTCGTTGAGGTGGATGCCGCTCAGTGTAAGCGTGCCGGCATCTCTCCCAGCCTTGTGCTCAGCACGCTGGGCTCATACTGCGGCGGCGCCTACGTGAGCAACATGAACCAGTTCGGCCACGTTTATCGCGTGATGCTTCAGGCCACCGAGAAATCGCGTCTCACTCAGGAGGACCTCTCCAATATGTACGTGCGCAACGGTGCCGACATGGCGCCCATCTCCGAGTTTATCAAGCTGACGCCCATGCTCGGTCCCGAAATCGACACCCGATTCAACCTCTTCTCGTCCATCATGTGTAACCTGATGCCCAACGCCGGTTATTCTTCCACCGACGTGATGAGAGTGGTCGAAGAGGAATTCCACAAGACCTTCCCCTCGGGCTTCGGCTACGAGTACGGCGGCATTTCTCGTGAGGAGAACGAGATGCGCGGCTCCTACGCCACGATGGTTATCTACTGCGTCTGCGCCTTCCTCATCTTCCTCATCCTCTCCTGTCTCTACGAGAGCTTCCTCGTGCCCTGGTCCGTCATCCTTTCAGTGCCGGCCGGTGTGCTGGGCTCCGTGGGTTTCGCGTGGTTGTGGAATCAGGGATATGCCGTGCTGCCTATGGTCTTCGGCTGCAAGATTGACAACAACATCTATCTGCAGACGGGTATCATCATGCTCATCGGCCTGCTCTCCAAGACCGCCATCCTGATTACGGAGTTCGCTCTGGAGCGCCGCCGCAAGGGCATGGGCATCGTCGAAGCCGCCTACGCCGCCTGCGAGGCCCGTCTGCGCCCGATTCTGATGACCGTCCTCACGATGATCATCGGCATGGTGCCCCTGATGGTGTCCACCGGCGCCGGCAGCCACTCCAACCGCACCATCGGCGTCACCGTCATCGGCGGCATGTTTGTCGGCACTCTGGCCATTCTCTTCACCGTGCCCGTCTTCTTTATCCTCACCGAATGGTTGCAGGAGAAGATTCGTCCCGTGATGGTAGAGGAAGCCGACCAGCAGTTCCTCAAGGAGCGTGAGCACAGCCTCAAAGCCAAAAAGGAGGCAGAAGCCGAACATGAAGACTAAACCGTCCATCACAAAATGTCAAGAAACGCAATGAAAAAGACTCTATATAACGTCATCGTGTGTGCCCTCGCGGGTCTCACGATGACCTCTTGCGCCGTCTTCAAGAACTACCACCGAGAGAAGGTGGTGGGTGAAGTCCAAACCGACGGCATCTACGGCGACGCTCAAAGCGACGACTCGCTCGGTCTGGGCGATCTCTCATGGAGAGAACTCTTCACCGACCCTACCCTGCAGACGCTCATCGAGAAGGCGCTTGTACAGAACACCGACGTGCGTAACACCGATCTGCAGATTCAGCAGGTACAGTACGCTCTGAAGGCCTCCAAGCTGGCGTTCATCCCCAGCATCAGCTTCTCGGCCAACGGCGCCATCAGCAAGACCTACGACCCCTACAATCGCAGAGACGTTCGCGAGGCTTTTGCCGACAACACGAAAGTTTACGGCGCCACTCTGACAATGGGTTGGCAGAATGTCAACTTCTTCGCCCTGCGCAACCAGCTGAAGGGCGCCCAGGTGTCACTCGAGCAGATCAAGACGGCACGCCAGGCGGTTCAGGCCGGCCTGGTGGCCAATGTGGCCAAACTCTACTACACCATCTGCCAACTCGACGAGCAGATTGTGTTCATGCAGCAGACCGTCGACAACTGGAAGACCTATTGGGAAATGCAGAAGAGGTTGATGGAAGCCGGACAGGCCAACATCGCCGCCGTCAGCAGCGTCGAGGCCACCTATTGGTCGATGGTGGGCACGCTTGACGAACTCGTGGACGACCGCACCATCACGCAGACTGCACTCTGCACACTCCTGGGCGAGCCTTCGCACTTCATTGAGCACACCACGCTGGCGTCATTCCAGGCTCCGGCACTCATCACCACCGGCGCTCCCATCTCCATTCTCTCGCGCCGTCCCGACGTGAAGCAGGCTGAGCTGAAGCTCGCCGAAGCCTTCTACGACAAGCAGGAAGCCGGCGCCGCCTTCTATCCCAGCCTCTCCTTGAGCGCTTCGGGCAGCTTCACCAACAGCACCGGCCTGGGCATCGTCAATCCCGGCGTGATGATCGGTGAAGCCGTTGCATCGCTCATGCAGCCCATTTTCCAGGGCGGTGCTCTGCGTGCACGCTACAAGATTGCCAAAGCGGACATTGAGATTGCCAAGAACGACTTCGTGCAGTCGGTTATCGAAGCGGGCAACGAGGTGAACACCGCCATGTTGGAGGTACGCTGTGCCGAAGAACACCGCATCTACTACGGCCACGAGGCTGACGCCAACCAGATTGCCTATGATGCGACACGCCGCCTCTACGAAAACTCTTCGCTCAACTACCTCAACGTCATCACCGCGCACAATGCACTCATACAGTCGCGCATGGCGCAGATAGGCAACCGCATGGATGCCGTTGAAGCCACCATCGAGCTCTATCTGGCTTTGGGCGGCGGCGCCAAATAAATGAAAGCGCCGCAAGTCCTTCGGGGCCTGCGGCGTTTCTCATATTTCTTTACGACACCACATTTCGGGGCTTTCCTTCCAGGAAGGCCCTGATGTTTTCCGTCGCGATATGCAGCAGCCTCTCCCGGGCTTCCCGTGTGGCCCACGCCAGATGCGGCGTGATGTAGAGGTTGGGCGCCTGAGGCAAATGCTGCGGCGGCTCCTTCGTGAGCACATCCAGACAGGCAGCCGCCAGCCGGCCTTCTCTGAGTGCCTCACACAAAGCCTCCTCGTCCACCAACGGACCTCTGCCCGTGTTGATCAGTATGGCCGAGGGTTTCATCCATTTCAGTCTTTCTGCGTTCACCAGATGATGCGTCTCGGGCGTCAGGGGGCAATGCAGCGTCAGAACGTCGGCGCGGCGAAACAGCTCTTCCCAATTTCGTATCGCCTCAACTCCGTCTTGCGTCTGCGTCTTGCTCGTGTAGGCCAGCACCTTCATACCGAAAGCCAGCGCGATTTGCGCCACAGCGCTGCCGATGTTGCCCAGTCCGACGATGCCCATAGTCTTGCCCGCCAACTCCGCAAGGGGCGCTTTGTAGAAGCAGAAGTCCTTGCTTCTCTCCCACTCTCCCTGCTTCACGGCGCTGTCGTAGAGCGCCACCTGCTGCGTCACGTTGAGCAAATGGGCAAACACCATCTGCGCCACCGACATGGTGCTGTAGGCGGGAATGTTGGTCACCGTGATGCCGCGCGCTCTGGCGGCGTCAATGTCCACCACGTTGTAGCCCGTCGCCAACACACCGACGTATTTCAGCCGGGGCAGCTGCGCCATCACTTCGGCGTCGATCACCACTTTGTTGGTCAGCACGATGTCTGCCTCGCGGGCGCGCTCCACTGTAAGTTGTGCGGGCGTGCGGTCGTAGCGCGTGAAGCTGCAGCCTTCCAGCCTCTCCATTTCCTCCCACGAGAGGTCGCCCGGATTGGCGGCATACGAGTCCAGCTCCACAATGTTGGTCTTCATCATCTTTCGTTGTTTAAGTATTCTGCTGCGGCGTCGGCGCATCGCTGCCCGTCCACTGCCGCACTGACTATGCCTCCGGCGTATCCGGCACCCTCTCCAGCGGGATAGAGCCCGACGAGGCGCACGTGGCGCAGCGTCTCCCTGTCTCTGAGGATGCGTACGGGCGCCGAAGTGCGCGTCTCCACACCGATAACGGTCGCCTCGTTGGTGAGAAATCCGCGATAACGTCTGCCCCACAGACGAAAGGCTTCCCTCAGGCCACCAGACCGGGCGCATAGCTGCTCTCGTTGAGGTCTGCCGAAAGGCGTCCGTTGACGAAATCCGCCATCCGCTGCGCCGGCGCCGTCTGCTTCTGATTGCCCTGCAGCCAGCACAGACGCTCCAGTTCTTCCTGATAACGCAGCATGCAGAGGGGATCGTCCGCCGTCGGCGTCACCTCCACCACCATACCGCTGTTGGACCAGCGGCCGTTGCGCCCGCTGGGACTCATGCCGTTCACCACAATCTGCTCCGGCCCCGTGGCAGCAGGCACTACAAAACCGCCGGGACACATGCAGAAGGAATACACGCCTCTGCCGTCCACCTGGTCCACCATAGCGTATTCCGCTGCCGGGAGCCAGCGACCGCGTCCTTCGCGGCTGTGATACATGATGCTGTCGATGAGCGATGCCGGATGCTCCAAACGCACGCCGACAGCCAAACCCTTGGCTTCTATTTCGATACCGCTCTCATGGAGATAGCGATACACGTCGCGGGCCGAATGCCCTGTGGCCAGAATCACCGCTTCGGCTTTGTATTCGCACCCGCCGGCCACGATGCCCTCCACACGGTTGTCTCTGATAATCAGGCGCTCCGCTTTCGTTTGGAAGTGCACCTCTCCACCGCAGCGCCGGATGCGCTCGCGGATGTTTTCGATGACGCGGGGCAGTCGGTCGGTGCCGATGTGGGGATGTGCGTCGGAGAGTATGGCGGGCGAAGCTCCGTGCTGCACGAAGAGACGCAGGACGGCGTCCACGTTGCCTCGCTTCTTGCTGCGGGTGTAGAGTTTGCCGTCGGAGTAGGCACCCGCTCCGCCTTCACCGAAGGAATAGTTACTCTCGGGATCGACGCGCTGCTCGGGACGGATGCGGGCGATGTCTTTCTTGCGCTCGTGCACATCCTTGCCGCGCTCCACGACGACGGGCCTGAGTCCCCGCTCTATCAGACGCAGCGCGGCAAAGAGACCTGCAGGACCGGCACCCACGATGACGACAGTCTTCTCACCCGAGACGTCCTTCTCCTTGAAGTCGTCCACACGGAAGACGCTCTCGTCGGGATCGGTCTCCACCGTGAGGTTGATCCACACCTGCCGCTGCCGGGCGTCGATGCTGCGGCGCCTTACCCACACGCTACTGCAACGCACCCCCTTCTCCTTCTGGAGATAGCGGCGTATGCTCTGTTCGTTATAAGCCTGTTCGGGCGTCAGCTTGAGTGTGTATTCCATTGAACATTGACCATTGAACATTGACCATTAACCATGAACCCTTAACCATTAACCGAACAGTTCTCTCACGGCGTCGGCCACACGGCCCACGGGACAGAGTTCTATGGTATATTGTGCGGCATTGATGCCGTTCATGTTGGCTTTGGGCAACACCATGCGACGGAAGCCCATCCTCTGGGCCTCGGAGATGCGCTGCTCGATGCGGGAGACGGGACGTATCTCGCCCGAGAGGCCCACTTCGCCGCACATCACGGTGTCGGTCTCTATCGGGGTGTCCACGTTGCTGGAGAGCACGGCGGCCACCACGCTGAGATCCAGCGCGGGATCGGTGACGCGCAGTCCGCCGGCGATGTTGAGGAAGACGTCCTTCTGCGCCAGCTTGAAGCCCACGCGCTTTTCGAGCACGGCCAGCAGCATGTTGAGCCTGCGGCCTTCGAAGCCTATGGTGCTGCGCTGTGCGGTGCCGTAGGCGGCGGTGGACACGAGCGCCTGCGTCTCGATGAGGAAAGGCCTCACACCCTCCATCGCCGCACAGATGGCCACGCCGGAGAGACCTTCCCGGTTGTCCGATATCCAGAGCTCCGAGGGGTTGGAGACGGCCCTCAATCCGTCGCTGCGCATCTCGTAGAGTCCGAGCTCCGAGGTGCTGCCGAAGCGGTTCTTGATGCCGCGCAGGATGCGGTACATGTGATGCTGGTCGCCCTCAAACTGCAGCACGGTGTCCACGATGTGCTCCAGCACTTTCGGTCCGGCCAGCGTGCCGTCCTTGGTGATGTGGCCGATGAGTATGATGCTGGCGCCGCCGCCTTTAACGTATTTCAGCAGCGAGGCGGCACATTCCCTGATTTGCGAGAGACTGCCGGGCGACGACTCCACCGTCTCCGTCGATACGGTCTGTATTGAGTCGATGACGACCAGATCGGGCTGCAGGTCTTCAATGTGGCTGTAGATGCGCTCCAGCGAAGTCTCCGTCAGCAGCAGCAGGTTGTCTCCCGAGCCGCCGCCCAGACGCTCCGCTCTGAGCTTGATTTGGCGGGCGCTCTCCTCACCGGAGACATAGAGCACCTTCATGCCCTCCAGCCGCAGTATGGTCTGCAGCACCAGCGTGCTCTTGCCGATGCCGGGCTCGCCGCCAAGCAGACACAGGCTGCCGGCCACCAGTCCGCCGCCGAGCACGCGGTTGAGCTCTTCGTCGCGCAGGTCGATGCGCACTTCGCGGTCCACCGTGATGTCGCGTATGGGCGTCGGTGTGTTGCCGGCATTGCGTCCCCCGGCCGAAGCGCGCGGCAGCGTGATTTTCTCCGGAGCGACTTTGGCTTCGCGGAACTCCTTCATCGTGTTCCACTGCCCGCAGGCGGGACAACGTCCCAGCCATTGCGCGCTCTCCTGCCCGCATTCCGTGCAGACATACATCGTCTTAGTTTTTGCCATACATTTGATACAGGGCGTAAATGAGATATATGATAAAACAGGGCACACTGACCCAGGGGAAAGGCGCCACCGTGAAGAACATGTAATCGACCATCGCCACTGCGACGAGCGTGGCGCCGTAGAAGAGCAGCCCTCGCCCTTTGAGGAGGCGCAGCATCTCATCGGCGGTGGCGAGCGCCATCACCGTGAGGGCCCACACCGAGCAGAGGAAGAGGGCCACGATCCAAGGCTGGCCGAAGGGGTTGAGCGAGGGGTGGAAATAGTATTCCTGCCAGGCTTCCGCGTGGTATTTCTGTATCCAGGCGTAGAGCAGCGCCGAGGCCGACAGCGTCAGACAGAAGGCGGCGGGATAGCCGCTGCCGATGTCGTCGTAGTGGACGACGGGCATCCTGTAGCGCTTGGACTTCATCCAGAGCCACACGAGCAGCATGAGCAGCGAGAAGCTCATGAAGTAGTTGGTGTGACGGCTGGAGAAGAGATTGATGAACTCCGAGATGGGGTCGCTCGGCACGACGCTCTCCATCATGCGGCCCTCTCTCACCCATCCCTGCGTCATCTGATCGCGCGCCAGCTTCACCCAGACGGTGTCCACCGAGTCTTCAGGGATGACGGCAATCTGGGCCACCACCACTTCGTCGCCGCTGCGGAGCCACACGCTGTCGCCCCGCACCTGCTGGGTGTGGAGAGGCTGCTCGCGCTGCAAGGGCAGGTCGCCGGTCAGTCGGAAATTGAAGTTGGCGGTGTAGTGACGGGGCATATCTTGTTTTCTTCGGTATTGATCACTTGCATCTCACACTTGCGGCAGTCGAAGCGCAGGAGATAGCGCCGTCCGTCGGCGCCGCGCAGATAGAGCGGCCCTTTTGGGGCCTCGGGATTCTCGCGCAAACACATGCCGGTCTCGTAGCGGATGCAGTAGCGGCAGGTCATCAAAACTTCTCTATCGTCCTTCTTCTCCATTCTGTCAGTATGCTTCTCGGTATAAACCACTCGCCGCTGCAGCGGACTTCGGCACTCTCGTAGGGCGTGTCGCCCAATCGCGAGAGGGTCTCGGCGATGCTGCCGCTCTGGTCGCTCCTAGCCGGCTGCTTCTCCCAGGGGAAATGCTCCCGGGCGCAGCGTCCGTCTTCCAGCTCGGCCGTGAGGGTGAAGCCGTCGCCCTCCGGGTCGAGGGTCCACTTCAGGGGCAGCTTTCTCACGGCGGTGCGGCCTTCGAGCGCGCGCTCCATCGCCATATCCTGATTGCGGTAGAGCACAGTGCCTTCCCTAAGGCCTTCGGGCATCACGTGGGGGTAAAGATGATTGCCCTCGGCGCGGTTCACGCGGAATCCGGCCAACCGGCCGCCGGCGTCGTAGCAGAGCCCGTCGCCGTTGCTGAACGAGCAGAGCGAAGACACCACGATGCAGCCGCCGCGCACGCTCTTCACCGTACCCACCCTCTGGCCCATACTCTTGGGCGTGAGCAGGCAGGCCATACCTTTTTGTCTGCCGTTGAGGAAGTAATCGGTGTAGCCGCGCTGAAAGGTGCGCTCCACATCGGGCGTGAAGCTCAGCTCCACCCGACCCTGAGAACTCCCGCGGTATTCGCTGCGACGGCGGAATATGGCGTCGAGCCGCTGCCGGTACCAGGCCGTCACGTTCTTCACGTAGGCCTCGTCCTTCAGGCGCCCTTCTATCTTGAGTGAGGTCACACCGGCGTCGAGCAGACGCTCCAGCTCGTCGCTGCGCTTCATGTCGCGCATCGAGAGCAGATGACCGGTGACGAGAGCGTTGCCCTCGGCGTCTTCCAGCGTGTAGGGCATGCGGCAAAACTGCGCGCACTCTCCCCTGTTGGCCGAGCGACCGTAGCACACCTCGGAGGCGAAGCAGCGCCCGCTGTAAGAGACGCATACGGCGCCGTGAACGAAGACCTCGAGCGGCATCGCGGGCACCGCCTCGTGGATGCTGCGGATCTCCTCCAGCGTCAGCTCTCGGGCCAGAACGGTCTGCAGATAGCCGTCCCGCTCGCGGCGCCGCACGTCGTCCGCGGTGCGGTTGTCCATCTGTGTGGAGGAGTGCAGCGGCAAGTCCTTGATGCGTCGGGCCAGCCTCTCGTCCTGCACGATGAAGGCATCGACGCCCAGGCTGTAGAGCTGGCGCGCCAACTGTTCGGCCTCATCCTGTTCGGCATCCGTCAGCAGCGTGTTGAGCGTCACATAGACCTTCACCCCGAAGGGCCGGGCGTAGCGCACCACTTCCGCGATATCCTCCGCAGAGTTTCCTGCGGCAGCGCGCGCTCCGTAGCGGGCCGCACCGATATACACGGCGTCGGCTCCGTGGTCTATGGCCGCCCGCGCCGTCTGGGCGTTGCGGGCAGGCGCCAGCAGCTCAATGTATCTGGTTGATGTCAAAGGGCGTCTCCTGATATACGTAATAGTTCAGCCAGTTGGTGAAGAGCAGGTTGGCGTGGGCTCTCCAGCTGACCTTCACCCCGTGGGCGGGGTCGTCGTCGTAGTAGTAGTTGTAAGGCACGTGGATGGGCAGTCCTTTGCCCAGGTCGCGCCGGTATTCGGTGTCGAGCGTCATGGGCGAATATTCGCTGTGGCCCGTGATGAAGATCTCGCGCCCTTCGCGCCCCATCACCATCGACACGCCGCTCATCTCGCTCTCGGCGATGATGCGCAGCCCGGGACAGCGTCTGAGGTCCTCGCGCCGTATCTCGGAATGGCGGCTGTGGGGCATGTTGAACTTGTCATCGAAACCTCTGAACAGCGGCAGCGAGGCGTCGGTGGGCGTCTGGGGGAAGATGCCGAACATCTTCTCCGGCAGGGGGTATTTGGGGATGCCGTAGTAGTGGAAGAGCCCGGCCTGCGCGGCCCAGCAGATGTAGAGCGTCGAGGTGACGTGCGTGCGGCACCAGTCCATGATTTCCATCATCTCGTCCCAGTAGGTCACCTCCCTGAAGTCGAGATGCTCCACAGGCGCTCCGGTGATGATCATGCCGTCGAACTTCTCATCCCTCATCGCCTCGAAGTCGCGGTAGAAGGCCTTCATGTGCTCCACCGGCGTGTTCTTCGAGGTGTGTGCCTTGACTTTCATCAGATGGAGCTCCAGCTGCAGGGGCGAGTTGGAGAGCAGACGGATGAGGTCCGTCTCGGTGGTGATCTTGAGCGGCATCAGGTTGAGGATACAGATCCTCAGCGGACGGATATCCTGAGTGGAGGCGCGCAACTCGTCCAGGACGAAGATGTTCTCCTTCTTCAGGAAGTCTATTGCCGGCAATTTATTGGGTAGTCTGAGTGGCATGTTTCTTTAACCTTAACGTTAACCTTAACCTTAACTATTTTTCATTCTTCACTCTTCGTTCTTCACTCTTCACTCACTGAGTTCCAGCCATTTCTCTTCGGCCTTTTCGAGTTGTGCTTTCAGCGCGGCGTGCTTCTCGTAGAGCGAGGCGTCGCTACTGCCCTCGGGCGTGGCCATGCGGGCTTCGAGGATCTTCACGGCCTGCTCCAGCTGGCTCATCTGCTCCTCGGCCTCCTTGATGGCTTTCTCCTTCTTGCGCTGCTCGCGGGCCTGCGCCTTCTGCTCTTCGTAGCTCAGGGTGCGTGCGGCTTTGGGGGCTTCTGCGGCAGCGGGAGCGGCGGCTTTCTGCGCCGTTGTAGTCCCACCCTGTTGGAAGGCGATTTCGGCCTGTTGCGCCTCGTGCTGGCGTATCCAATCGTAGATGCCGCCGAGGTATTCCCTCACGCGTCCGCCGCCAAACTCATAGACGCGCTCCACCAGCCCGTCGAGGAAGTCGCGGTCGTGGCTCACGATGATCACCGTGCCGTCGAAGGCCTTGATGGCACTCTTGAGCACGTCCTTGCTCTTGAGGTCGAGGTGGTTGGTGGGCTCGTCAAGAATGAGGCAGTTGACGGGCTCCAGCAGGAGCTTGATCATCGCCAGTCGGGTGCGTTCGCCGCCGGAGAGCACCTTTACCTTCTTGTCGGAGGCCTCGCCGCCGAACATGAAGGCGCCCAGTATGTCGCGTATCTTCAGCCGTATGTCGCCGCGCGCCACGCGGTCGATGGTCTCGAACACGGTGAGTTCGCCGTCGAGCAGCTGCGCCTGGTTCTGTGCGAAGTAGCCTATCTCCACGTTGTGGCCCACCTTGAGCGTGCCCTGGAAGGGAATCTCGCCCAGGATGCACTTCACCAGCGTACTCTTGCCCTCGCCGTTGCGGCCCACGAAGGCCACCTTCTCGCCGCGCCTGATGGTCAGGTTGACGTGGTCGAAGACGGTGCGGTCGTAGTCCTTGCGCACCTCGTCGCAGATCACGGGGAAGTCGCCGCTCCTCTGCGAACAGGTGAACTTCAGGCGCAGGGCGCTGGTGTCCACCTCGTCCACCTCGATGGGGACGATCTTCTCCAGCTGCCTCACCTTCTGCTGCACCTGCACGGCCTTGGTGGCCTGGTAGCGGAAGCGTTCGATGAAGGCCTGCGCCTCCTCTATCTCGCGGCGCTGGTTCTCGTAGGCGCGCAGCTGCTGTTCGCGGCGTTCGGCGCGCAACGTGAGGTATTCGTCGTACTTCACCTTGTAGTCGTGTATCTGGCCGCAGGTGATCTCTATGGTGCGTGTGGTCACGTTGTTGATGAAGGCCCTGTCGTGCGAGACGAGCATCACGGCGCCGTCGTAGCCTGCGAGGAACTTCTCGAACCACTGTATCGACTCGATGTCGAGATGGTTGGTGGGCTCGTCGAGCAGCAGCACGTCGGGGTGGCGCAGCAGGATTTTGGCCAGCTCGATGCGCATCCTCCATCCGCCGCTGAACTCGCTGGTAGGGCGGTCCAGGTCGCGCTGTTCGAAGCCCAGTCCTTTGAGCGTGCGCTCCATCTCGCCGCGATAGTTGTCGCCGCCCATCATGCGGTAGCGCTCGCTCTCGTGGGTGAAGCGCTCGCACAGAGCCATGTAGTCCTCCGTCTCGTAGTCGGTGCGCCGGGCCATCTCCTCCTGCATCTCCTCCACGCGGCGCTGCACGGCCTGTATGTCGGCGAAGGCGGTCTCGGCCTCTTCGGTCACGGTGCGCCCGTCGGCGAGCACCATCACCTGCGGCAGATAGCCCACCGTCGTGTCGCGCGGGATGGCGATGCTGCCCGATGTGGGCCGCTCCAGTCCGGCGATCATCTTGAGCATGGTGCTCTTCCCCGCCCCGTTTTTGCCGACGAGGGCGATGCGGTCGCGGTCGTTGACGACGTAGCTGACGTCGGTGAATAGCGCCTTGGCGCTGAACTCTATTGTGAGATGGTCTATACTAATCATACTTCAGCGCGCAAAGATACGAAAAATTTCCGACTTTCGCCCTCCGGAGCCCGTTTTTTCTGGATAACGGCGGCCGGATACGGACAAATTGCCGCTATTGCCGAATAAATTGTATATTTGTGTCCGCAAAAACGGAAAAAGCGGCACGGCCGCCATTATTTTAACAACGAGTCCGACATGAATTATTTACAGGAGAAAATACTGCGGGAGGGCACCGTCAATCCGGGCAACATCCTCAAGATAGACAACTTCCTCAACCATCAGGTGGACATCGCCACCATGAGGCAGATGGCGTGGGACATCGTCAACCGCTTCGAGGGCACGCCCGTGACCAAGGTGCTCACCATAGAGACCAGCGGCATACCCCTTGCCACTATGGTCAGCAACCTGATGAACGTGCCTATGGTGTATGCCCGAAAAAGCCTTTCCGTCACCGGCAAAGACCCAAAATACGTCTCCCGCGCCTACTCCTTCACGCATAAGAAAGAAGATACCATCTACGTCTCCCGCCCCTTTATCTCGGCCGACGACCGCATCTACCGCGAGGTGCAGCGTCCCCTTTACGCCCGCACCCTGCCCACCATACAGCTGCTGAGGGACGAGGCGAAGAGTTCGTTCCGGCTGTGGAAGGAAAAGACGGACAAGACGGAGTATTGATTCCTCTCCGACAGAGGAATTGTTGTAGCAAAAAGTCAAAGATCGCTTGTCATTCTTCACTCTGCACTCTTCGTTCTTCACTCAGAGCGTCAGCTCGGAATTGACGGTGCAAAGGTACGACAGCGACATTGCGGTCTAAAATTTTTGAACAACTTTTTTCAAAAATTTTTTTGAGGCACTCCATCTTGTCACTAATTGTCATGGTCAATAGTTGTCATTAAGAAATTGAAATCGGGGCGAAAATGGGCCATAGTATAATATAAATATATATTTATATTTACTATGAGCCAGAAAATGCCGCCCCACTCAAATGAAAAATGTTAATGACAATAGATGACAATGACAACAAATGACAACAACATAACCTAATTCACTGTTTTATAGCGAATAGCAATTCAGCCTCCTGCCATTTGAAGGTAATTCAAAGTCCGTTTTAGACATCAAAAAAGTCAAAATCCGGGCAAAATCGTCCCAAAATCTCCACCATTTTGCCCTCTGTTTTGGCCCCAAAAAGCCTCTATTCTCCCCCACTTTCGCCCCAAAACTCGCCAAAACCGCCCTAAAACACGGCGAAAAACACCGATTTTGAACAGTCTGAGAACAGTCTGAGGAGCCTCTGAGGAGCCTCAACGGACAAAGCGGACAAGCGTTAATTTGTCCGAACATATGCAAATTCTTACCGGCCGAAGGCCTGGCGCAGCGGGCTGTTCACGGGCCGCTGCTCGAAATAATCGGACTGACGCTCACGGATCTGCTCCCACACACGGCGGGCAGCGTCCTTGTCGCCACGCAGCAGCAGGCAGTTGCCGCGACACTCCAGCGCCATCAGCCCGTT
>ONSH01000029.1 GCA_900320435.1 uncultured Prevotellaceae bacterium | reverse complement strand
TGTATCACAAGGTGAGCGTCCTCTCCGACACGATGGACTACGCCGCGGTGCAGACCGTCGACTGGCTGATCGGCGCCTTCATCATGGTCTCGCGCAAGGCTTACGAACTGACCGGCGGACTGGACGAGGGCTACTTCATGTATGCCGAGGATCTCGACTGGTGCACGCGCATCCGCCAGGCCGGTCTGGAGGTGGTCTATTTCCCGAAGGTCACCATTCTGTATGCCGGAACGCGTCGGGCCCGCACCAGTTCGAAATATGCCAGGATATTCATTAAGAGCCACATCCGCTACTGGAACCGCTTCGGCTACTTCTTCGGACACCCCAAAAGGCAGGATCTCGTCTTTTGACGCACACCCCCACTCTAAACATTCGCCCGAAGCGAGAGGAGAGCCAAGCCTCGCTTGGGCTATGCCGAGGTGAGTAGAATGTCTAGGGTGCAAGGCACTCTGAAAACGCGTGGCCGATGACGCAGATACCCCCCCAAAAAAAGGTCATCTATCAGCCTTAAGCCATACCTACCCTTGGCATACCCTAAGCAAACCCTAGCAAGCACTAAGGGTTTGCCAAAGGCTTGCCTGGAGTATGTTTAGGGGGTCATTAGGTCGTGCGAAAGGTCTGCCTGAGGTTATCTTTGCCGTTTTTTTGAATGCAGATAAAAACAGATGGCCCAAAACTTGCAAAACGCAGGGTCAATGTTGTATCTTTGCAGTTGGAGAGGTTGAGGCATTCTTTCCCGAGGTTGTTGTCAGGAGGAGGACTTGGGGGAGAGAAACGTGGAGGTTTTGCAGCGCCCGCTGCAAAATGTTCGCACGTTCGCTGCAAAGTGTTCGCACGCCCGGTGCAAACCCTGTTGGCCCGGCTCATTGTTCCCATTGGTCCACTTGGTTGTACCTGATGGCTCGGCTCGTTGTACCTGCCACCTAACTTTTGTGACAAAATGTTGCATCGGATGCATGAAATGCATTCTGAATTTTCTTCGGTAAAAAATCGGGCAAAAATTTGGCAGAAAGACATTTTTTCTCTACTTTTGCACCGAACATCAAGACAAAGAAAATGTTGCGCCTGCTGAAAATCACCGCTCCGCTTCTGGCTCTGCTGCTCGTCTTCCAGGCCTGCAGCGACGACGCTTTGAGGCCTGAAGCTCTCTATCCCGAAGGCGAGGAGCCGTGGCGAGACGACCCCGCCTCCGACATCACACGACTCGGACTGCCCACCCTGCGCATCAACACGCCCGACGGCAAGGACATCGATGACAAGGAGAAATACGTGATGAAGTGCGAGGCGCTGCTGACAGACAAAGACGGCAAGCGCGACCTCTACGGACTGGCCGCCGTCAAGGGGCGCGGCAACTCCACCTGGTGGCCCCCGAAGAAACCCTACGCCCTGCATTTCCACTCCGCCCAATCGGTGCTGGGACGGCCCAAAGCCAACACCTGGACACTGCTGGCCAACTACCACGACACCACCCTCATACGCAACGACCTTGCCCTCTGGATGGGCCGCGAGATGAGCCGGCTGGACTTCACGCCCGATGCCGCCTTCATCTACCTCCACTTGAACCGGAAATACCGGGGCATCTACCAGATCTGCGAGAAGCTCAAGGTGGGGCCCAACCGCGTGCAAGTCGGTGCCGACGGATTCCTGCTGGAAATCGACAGCAAGGCCACCGAGGATGACGTCACCTTCCCCACGGCGCACTTGAGGCCCGAAGCGGTCATCAACATCAAAGAGCCCGAAGAAATCGCCGTGGGCGACGAAAACTACGAATACATCAAGGGCTACGTCACGGCCTTCGAGGAAGCACTCTTCTCCGACGACTTCACGGACGAAGAGAAAGGCTACCGGAAGTACATCGACGAGGACTCGTTCGTGGAGTGGTATCTCGTCAATGAAATCGCCAAAAACTGCGACGGCAAGCTCTGGACCAGCTGCTACATGAACCTCAGACGCGGCGAGAAACTCAAGATGGGGCCCCTGTGGGACTTCGACGCGGCCTTCGGCGGCACCTGGAACTCCAACGTGGCTCCGGAAAAAAGATTCTCCGATCCCACCGGATTCTACATCATGGAAGCCGGCTGGTACAAGCAGCTCTTCAAGAGCCCCACGTTCGTCGCCAAAGTCAAGAGCCGCTTTGCCGACTACTTCCGCGACCGGCAGCAGATCTACGACCGCATCGACGCCTCGGCTGCTCAAGTGAAGCCGCTCATCTACAACGAGAACCTGCTTTGGGAGCGCCTGTGCGACACGTCACTGCCCCGACGCGATGTGGAGGACCTTTACGACGACCTCATCGACCGGTTGAAAGCGTGGATAGAGCTGCGCATGCTCTGGCTCAACGAACACGTCGCCGCACTTTAAACTCTGCCCGATGAAGCAGTAAAACGGCCACAGCGGCCACTCGGGCCACGCAATTTTTTACACCTCCTCTTCGTCCTTCGCCCCCATACGCAGCAAGACCGTCACCACGAAAGCGTAGATGGCAATGTCCACCGCCAGAATGATCGGCAGGAGGAAATGCGCCTGCCAGAGCGAGAAGTTGATGCCGCAGACCGAGAGGAAAAGCATCATGATGGCAGCCAGAGACCAGTGCATCGAAAGGCCCACGTTCATGAAAAGATGGTGGATGTGGGTGCGGTCGGGCGCGAAAATGTTGTGCCCCGTGAGCCAGCGCTGCACGGCCACACGCGCCACGTCCAAGACGGGAATCAGAAGCAGCGTGACGGAGATGAGCATCTGCTCCTCGCCGCAGTTGACGGGAGCGATGGGCCGGTGCAGACTCTTGATGCTCATGTAGGCGCACACATAGCCCAGGAAGAGGCTGCCGGCGTCGCCCATGAAGATCTTGTACCCCCCCATTCTGCCGAAAAAGTTGAAGAGGAAAAACACCGTCAGTGAACCCACAATGGCGGCGCAGAGGGCGGCAATCATCAGGCTGTCGTTCACGGCAAAGACGTAGGTGTAGGCCGAGAGAATCAGGATGCACAGGCCGGAGGCCAGACCGTCGATGCCGTCGATGAGGTTGATGGCATTGACAACCGTCATGATGATCAGCACCGTGAGCGGATAACCCACCCAGAGAGGAATCTCATGAAGGCCGAAAATGCCGTTGAAATCGGTAATCATCAAGCCGCACAGAGGCAGGAAGAGCGCCGTGACGGCCTGGATGATGAACTTGTGGACGGCCTTCATGCCGAAGCGGTCATCGAAGATGCCGATGGCGTAGATGAGGAAAGCGCCCGAAGCCATCACCAGCGTGGAGAGGCTGACCGTGATGCCTTCCCTGGCCGTGTCGCCGTAGGTGTAGAGCGCGGCGCTCAGGCCGATCACCGCCGCCGGCATGAACGCCATGCCGCCCAAGCGGGGCACGGGCGTCTTGTGCACCTTGCGGCCGTCGGGCAGGTCGTAGAACTTGAAATACTGGCAACCCTTCACGATCAGAGGCAGTGCCACCAACGTCACCGCAGCCGCCACACCGAAGGCCGTGACAAAGGCAATCAAAGCCTCATCCCAGTTGAAAGGCACCGAGGAGGGACTGCCGTAGAAGAGAAGAAGACGTTCGATGGCGATCACGTTGCGGGGTTCTATTTGCACAAATAGAACGAAAAAGAATGTTAACTTATTGCACGGGAATGCAAAAAAAGTTTTAAGCGGCAGACAATAAAGGCCGCTCCCCTCGCGTTCTCTCTATAAACAAACGACCTACACGTGCGCACACCCGAAGAACTGCCCCTCCCCGACGGCTTCATCGCCGACGGTATGAACGGCCTGGAACGCTTCATCAAGAGAGCGTTCGACCTCTTGGTGGCGCTCGTGAGCATCACTGGTGAAATGGGATGACGGCGGCAAAGCCATCTTCTCACAAACGCGCACGGGACGGGGCGGCCGCACCTTCCGCATCTACAAATTCCGCACCATGACACCCAACGCCGAAGAAGACGGCAAGCCCGAGCTCTGCAAGCCCCAAGGCGACCCGCGCATCACCCCCATCGGCAGTTTCCTCAGAGCCCATCATCTGGACGAACTGCCCCAGCTGTGGAACGTGCTCCGGGGCGATATGGCTTTTGTGGGACCGCGACCCGAGCGCCCCTATTTCATCAAGAAAATCATGGAGCAGGATGCGCGCTACGAATACCTCTACCAGATCCGTCCGGGCATCACCTCCTACGCCACCCTCTACAACGGCTACACCGACACGATGGACAAGATGCTGAAGCGCCTCCACTACGACCTCTACTATCTGGGCCACCGTTCCTTCAAGTTCGACTGCAAGATCCTGTGGCGCACCTTCGTGCGCATCGTTCGCGGCGACCGCTTCTAGAGGGCTCGCCCATCCCGTAAGTTTTTCGAAAAGAATCAGTAGCGGCGGAAACGCAGCACCCCGCTCTTGCCCGAAAGCACGAGATCGTCGTCGTTGAGGGCATCGATGCCGAAACGCCCGTCCTGGGGAATGCCGAAATGGGCAAACTCGCTGAAAGCCACCGGCGTGTCGGTGTTGTACCTGTTCTTATAAGCCCCCTGCAGAATCAAACTGTCGGGCGTCTGCTGGTATTTGCAGTAACGCGTAGGATCCAACTCAAGCAGCGACAGTTGGAAACAATAGTAGATGCCGTCTTCCTTCGTGCGCACCACAGCGTCGGAGGCGTCGCGCCACTCAAGCAGCTGCCACTGGCCGGCCAAATCGCTAGAGTCACGTTTGTTGTCGCAGCCCGTGAGGAGGGTCAAGAGCACGAGGGGCAACAAGAGGAAGAGCAAACGTTGCATGGAGAAAACAGTCGGTTTCATCGGTTACATGGGTTGCATGAATTGTTTCAGTGTGTAGAGTTGATCCAGCCCGAGTAGCGCACCGTGAGCATGCCGCCGTCGCTCTGGCCCAAGAGGTCGCCGCCGTTGTGGCCGTAGGAGCCCGTAATGCTCAGCCCTCGGGCGAAACGGGGCCGCCAAGTGGCCTCCAGAAGGAAAAAGTCGCCGTAGAGAGGATCGACGGAGGGCAGTTTGTAGGTGCCGAGGCTCTTCTCGTGGGTATAGAGGAAGCGCCAGGAGAGCTGCGAACAGGGCTCTCCGGCCAGACCGATGTGGTGGGCCTTGACGCGGTTGTGGTAGGTGCCGAGCGTGCCGTCGTTGTTGTATAGCGGCGAGAGGATCAGGGGCACGCCCATAACGTGGCCGCTGTGCTGCCAAGAACCGTAGATCATGTGGTTGTAATAGTCGTCACGCGCGCTGACCTGATCGGGCAAAGCAGCCGTATGGTCGTGATAGACAGCGCCCGACTGGTCCGTCGTGCCCAAGTGCTCATAGACCAGAGAAGAGAGGAAGCGGTTGCGGGGCAGATTCGCCTCGAAGCCCAGGAGCATGTCGTTCCAGGCATACTGCCAGAACATCTGACTGTGGTCCTCGAACTGATGCTCCAGATAGCCGGCCACACTCCACCTTTTGTCCTTCCACTCCAAACGGGCGTGCCAGGAGCCGAGGTGGTTGCCCTCCACGTTGGCGTAGTCCGTGCCGTCGGTAGCGTCGCTGCCGCTCGGGATGAAGGCGTGGAGATAGCCCTTGATGCCGTCGTTGAGATCCATGTCGAAGAGGCTCCAGTCCTCACGCCGCCTCAAGTTGTAGGCATGACCGCCGAACTGGGCCGACATCTCGATGCCGCCCGAGAGCACCAGCGGGAAGCGCTTCTCGTTGCCGAACTTGAGGAAGAGGGCCTTGGAGTGGTAGCGGCTGCCGGAGGTGTAGACATTAGCGGTTTCATCGTTGTTTTCGCGCTGCCAGCGGCCGTCGGTGTACCAGCCGAAGGCGATGTGCGCCTTGAAAGAGAAGAAGCCTTTCGTGCCGGGGATGGCCCAGAAGCGGGGCATCTCCAGTCGCACCTGAGGAATCGGTCGGGCGTTGATGCCCGAAGTCAGTCCGCCCATGGAGAGCACAGGGAAGGAAGAGGCCATCGGGTCGGTGAAGTCGGAACTCGTCGCCACGGGGCCGCGAAACTCCAGAGGACGCTCCTTCTGCCCCACCGACAGGCGCAGCATGCTCCACTCCAAATCGAAGAAAGCCTGCTGGATGCAGAAATAGCCGCTGTTCTTATAGATGGGCGAGGCCAAATCGAGGCCGTAGCCCACACGCCAGAAATGAAGCGAATCCGTCTCTGCATTGCGGTGCAGCTCCACACGGAAGAGCCCGCTGTAGTTCTCGCGCGTGGAGAGGCCGTAGCGGTTGGCCGTGAACCAGAATGGGGCCTCGTCGCCGCCGCCGGCAGTGCCGGAAGCCGAAGCGCTGTATTGGATGTCCTCAAACATATAATGTTGCGCGCCCGCGAGGAGGGGGCACATCAGGAAGAGGGCCGAAAGAACGCTGCGAAGTCTCATTATCTCATTTTCTCACAATACTCATTCTATTTGTTTATTTCATCATCACGATGCGGGCAATGACAGCCTCATCGCCGTCTTCGGTGCTGCACACCACGTGGTAGATGCCGCTGGCCACGCGGCCGCCGTTGCGGCTGTGTCCGTTCCAACGGCACATGCCGCCCGTGCTGTGGCCGTACCACACCAACTGGCCGGAAGAAGACAGAATCTTCACCTCGGCGTTTTCGGTGAGTCCGGTGATGGTGATCAAACCGTGATAGCCAGGCACCACGGGATTTGGATAAATCAGGATGTTGTCGTAGTCAAGACTCTCAGCGGCCGGCACCTCACCCGTCTTCAGGAGCGCCAAACCCGCCATCGTGGCAACGGCCACTTCGCCGGTGATGGGGTTCACCGCAATGTCGTTCACCGTGTTGGACGGCAGGGGGGAATTGGACGTGTCGTAGTGGTACTGCTGCACCTGGCCGTCGCTGCTGATGCGATAGACACCGCTGCCGTCGGTGCCGACCCACTTGTTGCCCTTGGCGTCGCGCGTCATGGCCGTAATGGGGATGCCGTCAAAAAGATAGTCGGCCAGACCGCTACCGTCATCGCGGTTGATGATGATCTGGTGGAGCTGAGGCGTCCCCGAAGCAAACACCGTGCGGGGGTCTTCCAGAATATAAAGCCCCATGTCAGTGCCCATCCAGATGCTGCCGTCGGGCTCCTCCGAGAAGCAGAAGTAGCGCTCGGGCGTGATCTTGACGCCGGCCTCGTTGAGCCAGTCGTTGCAGAGACGGGAAGCGGCAAACTTCAAGTTAGAGTTCACCGTGAAGGCAAACAGACCGGTGTTAACCCAGCCGTTGGACGAAAGCAGACGGATGCGCTCGCCGTTATAGGAAGACGAGGTGAAGAAGAAGCGGTCCAGCTTGTTGGCGCCGACGAGCGACTCATGAGACAGTTCGGTCCACCCTCCGGCGGCCTTCTTCACGCGCAGAATGACGTCCACCTGCTGCTGCGCCAGCCAGAGATTGGCGTTCTCGTCGAACTCCAAAGCGCTGCACGACACATAATTATAATAGGCAGGAGACTCGGGCAGAATGCTCACAAGAGGCGAATTGTCCGCGTCGTAGCGCTGCACGAATTTGCCGTCGCGATACTCCTCCAAGCCGCTGCGATAAGCCGACACAAAGAGGTGCGTGGCATCCATGGGGTCCTGCACGACATCCAGTCCGTTCCAGTGGTTGAAGTCCGCATGTTGTTTCACACCGGCCTCAAGCGAAGCCTTCTCGTCGACGGTGTACCAACGGCCGCCCTCACAGTAAGAAGCGGTGAAAGGATTGAGGTCCTCCGTTCCGACCACATTGCGTCCGCCAGCCACGAGCAGACGGTCGCCCTCATAGCGCAGCCTGTAGGAAAGGTCGCGCATGGGACTCTCCACGGCAATGCCGTGCACCTCAGTGCTCTGGAAAGCGTCATTTTTAAGTTTATAGGCGGAAAAGCCGTCCATGCCCTCCGACAGCCAATAAGTGGCACCGTCGAAGGATGCGCCGGTGAGGTATTTAGAACAGGTGATGTCCTGAGGGGAAGCTGTGGGATCAGAGGTCGGAATGAGCAAAAGATGACCGTCGCTGCGCAACAGCAACACCTTGCCGTGCTCCGCCGACATATCGGTGAAATAGAGCGAACCGGCGCGCTGCACACGCTGAATACCCTCGGGCGTCAAAGCCCCTTCGCTGAGTCGGAAAAAGGCCAGATCCTTCGTGTTGCTGACAAAGAAGTTGCCCGAAGAGGCTGCGGCACGAAGGTAGGTGACATTACGCACCAGCGTCCTGATCTGCTTGCCGTCATTGAGGTTGACACCGAAGGGCGCCGAGCAAACGCTGTCCTTGGCGGCAAAGACGTATTGGCCGCCGGCAATAGCCGTGCTCTTCACGGCCATCTTCATGCGATAGACCTCCTCCAGCACACGGTTGCCCACATCGATCACCACCAGACCGAAGTCGGCGGAGACGTAGGCTTTGCTGCCGCTCACGGTCAGATCGTTGATGACCTTGCCGGGCATGGACGCGTCGCGAACCTGGGGCAGATTGGTGACGTTGTCCGTCTCGTCCAGGAGGTCCACATTGCCGTTCTCATAGACAATGACCAACGTGCGCGCCGCCTGGCACCAGCGGATGTAGGCAATCTTCTGATCGGAGAGCCCGCTGCAACGGTCGTAGGTGCGGATGAGGGCGTTCTGCTCCGTGTCCCACGAAAGCAGAGCGCCGGAAAGGTCGCGCGCCACGGTGGATCTCCAAAGTGATTGCGTCTGGTAGTTGCCGTCGTAAAGCACGAAGACCTTGCTTCCCGAAGCCATAGCACATTGGCGGGCCACATGATAAGCACGCGGGGTCTTCCAGGACGGATCCTGGGCCTGTGCCGTCGAAGCCGTCACGACGGCCCACAACACGAGGAGCCGGAGGAGCGCTTGTCTGATCACTTCTCGGTCAGAGATTTTCCTTCAGTCGAATTGCTGTAGTTGCCGTACATACCGTAGTGGCCATAGCGGCTGTAGCCGTAGCCGTAGCGCTTGCCATAGCTGCCGTAGCGACCGTAGCCGTAGTAGTAGCCGTACTTCTTCTTCTTGAGGTCCATGCCGTTGAGCACAAGATTAATCTTCGGCAGCTTACCTTCGGCAGCAATCTCGTTGAGCAAGCGGAAGTTGGCCTTGGGCGAATAGTCGGCACGGGCAACAAACAAAGTCGTGTCAGCCAGACGGCCCAACATCAAAGAGTCGCTCACGAGGCCTACGGGCGGCGTGTCGAGGATGATGTAGTCGTACTTGGTGCGGAAGTGGCTGATGGCATCGTCCAGGAGCGAGCGCGAAAGCAACTCGGCGGGGTTGGGCGGCATCACACCGGCGGCGATAACGTCCAGATTCTTGTTGCCCACACAGGGGTAAATCTGATTATCCAGCAAAGCGAAGTCGGGACCGTCGCCGGCGAGGTAGTTCACAATACCGCGCTTGTCGGCAGACAGGCCGAAGAGGCTGACCAGACGGGGCTTACGGATATCCAAGCCGACAAGCAACACTTTCTTGCCAAGGAAGGCCAAAGACATGGCCAGATTGGAAGCGATAAAGGTCTTACCCTCACCGGGAATACAGGAGGTACACATGATGACCTTCTCCTTGCCTTCCAGGATGAAATTCAAGTTGGTGCGCAGACCTCGGAAGCTCTCCTCCATCATGTTGTTGCGGTTCTCCTTCACACAAATGCCGCGGTCGCCGGCCGTCAGGCTGTGATCCACAGGGATGTCGGCCAGGATGCGCAGCTTGGTGAGGCGCTCGATGTCGTTGCGGCCCTCAATGCGGTAGCGCATCAGAGAGAGCAGATAGAGCAGACCCATCGGGAAGGCAAAGCCCAAAACCAGGCAAACGCCCAGAACCATGGGCTTCTTGGGAGAAACGCGACCGTGGAGCACGGGCTCGTTGATGATGCGACCCTTGCGGGCGGTAGAGGCCAGAGAGATGTAGTTCTCCTCACGCTTCTGCAGCAGAGTCAGATACAGACCGGCCTTGATTTCCTGCTGACGGGCGATATTGTTGAAAGCATGCTCCATCGTGGGCGACTGCTTCACACGGCCCTGATACATGCCGTACTGACGGTCCACGCCGCTTTTTTTCTTCTTGAGGTCGTCATATACACTCTCGATGCTGCGACCGATGGCAGGCCACATTTGGGCCATCATGCCATCTATACGAACGACCGCAGGATTCTTCTCGCTGGAAGAACGCACCAGGCGGGCACGGTCGAGCACCAATTTATTATATTCGCCGATTTGCGAAGCCACTGCCTCATTAGACAAGCCTAGATTGGCGGGAATCACCTCCGTAGCATTGGCGGGATTCTTCATGTAGTCCACCAGAGACTTGACCAGCATCAGCTCCGTCTGCATCTCCACCTGCTTCTGCTGGAAGTTGGTGCTGGCCGTAAGCGCCGTGGTGGCATCGTTAGCCAGGTTGATCAGGTCGTTACGTTTTTTGAAGGCCTCCATATCAAACTCCGTCTCATCCAGCTCCTGCTTGATGATGTTGATACGCTCGTGGATGAACTCTTCCGTCTTCATGGCGATTTCGTTCTTGTCCTCGTTGGCATCGTCGTTGTAGGCCTGAATCAGAGCGCCGAGATACTCGGTGCATCGTTGGGGAATGCCATCCTTCAAAGATATTTGGGCCACCGTAGTCGTCTTTGCCGTAGGAGCAGCCTGAATGCTGGCGGCATAAGCCTGACTTATCAAATCAATGGGATAGATGGTGACGCGCAAATTGCGGTCGGACATCGCATAGCCGGCATTGCGACTCAAAATCAGGTTACCCTCAGGCGTCGGGATGGTGGCAGGGAACTCCTTGATGGTCTTGTCAATCACGTACTGACGATCCTCCGCATCCTCAGATTCTCCGGTAATGGGTAAAAACATCTCGCCCTCAACACGGATACCCTTGCCGCTTTTGCTAATCGTCAGGCTGATGGGATATTTCAGCTCCGCCAAACGATTTTCCTCCAAATCCACCAAAACGGGACTGGTCTTGTAGAGCTCATGGCTGGAAACGCGACCCTCCTGCACGTAATTCACGTAAAGCTTCAGGTTCTTCACAACGCGGTTGGCCAGTGAAGTCGAGGTCAGGATCTCCAACTCGTTCTCAAAGCCCGAGCTATTGGAAATCAAGCCCAACTGATCCATCGCATAACCGTTGACACTGCGACGGCGGCCACCGTCATCGTCCTTAATCAGCACCTTCATGCTGGCCATGTACACGGGATGGGCATAGCGTAAATAAACAAAGCCACAACCCAAGAAAAACAGAACGCTCAAAAGCACCATCTGCCAATTCAGCACAAAGATGTCCCAAATCGTCTTAAGATTAAACGCGCCCTCTTCTTCAATCTGTTCGTTTTCGATATAGTCTGCCATATTTCATAAAAATGATTTGGGTGCAAAGATATGACATTTCCGATAAATTAGCCGTCTTTACACATAAAAAAAACGCGGAAATTGTCATTTTCCCTCTCATGCGTGCGCTTATTTCACAAATTTTATGTACTTTTGCATGCGATAAGCGTTATTATATGCAATTACAAATATCGGTATGCTAAAGAAATATGATTCTGCGCACGGCCCCGTCAGATGGGCGATAGCGATGGTGGACATTCTGCTCATCATCGTGTGCATGACCGCGGCATACAAACTGGCTATTGCCCTTTATCCGCAGGCAACGACAGCTGTCAGTCTGCAAAAATACATCATCGCAGCCATTATCGCCTACATCCCGGCTGTTGCCGTTTTCCGGCCCATCCTGATGTATCGTGTGGTGCGGGGTGACATCATCGTGCAGCGTACCCTGAACATGTGTCTGCTGCATGTATTGATGCTGCTGACACTGCTGTTCGCCGTCAAGGATCCCCTCGCCAGTCGCGGTATTTTCGTCTTTTATGCCATCCTCATCACGGCGTCCGTCACGCTCTTCCGTTTGGCAACAAGGCGCCTCGTAAGCAAAATCCGCAAATCGGGTCACAACGTCCGTCGCATACTTCTGGCCGGCCCCGTAACCGACCTGACTGAGTTGAATGCCGACTTGAATCAGGGAGAATACGGCATTGACATCCTTGGCATCTTCACTTCATCCAGCGAAGAACAGTGTGCAGAAGAAGGCCTCAAGCGTTTGGGGCCGACCTGCGAGTTGCTGCCTTATTTACAAAGCCACGAAGGACAGGTGAACGCTTTGTTTTGCGCCACAGACAACGAACTGAGCGGCAACGCCCGGCAAGTATTCTCTTTTTGCGAGAGCCATCTCATCCATTTTCACATAGTTCCAGCCGTTGCGCCGGCCATGCGCCGCACCCTCGATGCCCTTTATATGGGCGACGCCTTGGTGCTCACACCGCGCAAAGAGCCTCTGCTGAATTTTGAAAACAGAGTGCTCAAACGTGCGTTCGACCTGATTTGCAGCAGTTTATTCCTGCTGACAATCTTCCCTGTCGTCTATGTTGTGGCCGCCATCATCATCAAACTGAACAGCCCCGGCCCGGTGCTTGCAGTTCAGGAATGCACGGGGTGGAACAAACGTGTGTTCCGCGCTGTCAAATTCCGCACCGCACCCTACTGCAAAGAGGAGAATCGCGAGCTGGCGTCGGAGCAGAGCTTTCCTTTCGGAGACTTCATGCGCCACACCCGTCTTGACGAGCTGCCGCTGTTTATTAACGTATTCTTCGGCAGCATGTCACTGGTAGGCCCCCGCCTCCAAAGCACGCAGCAGACCACAGAATTCACCGAGGCAAAGGAGAAGTTCAACGTAAATTTGCGCGTGAAGCCCGGACTGACAGGGTGGGACCGCATACAAACACACAGCGCCGGGAATCGGCACCTCACACCGGCGGAACAAGACGTGAGGGCAGACATCTGGTACGCCGAGAACTGGACCTTCTGGCTGGATTTGCGCATCATCTACCGCAGTCTTTTCTGTTCAAACCCCGACAAAAACAACAACGCATAAACAATCTGAGTATACAATATGGGATTTTTTTCCAATCTGTTCAAGCATAAAGAGCAAGAACCCAAAGCGGGTGGCATGGAAGACTTCATGCTGCTCATCCGCGTTTACTATCAGGCCGTCATGGCGGCTCAAATCGGCATCAACAATCTGGCGGCTCTGCCGGATTTGCGTGTCTTCAAACAAACCTACAAAGTGCCCACCCAAAACAACAGATTGGGCTTGGGCGAAAAGAAGCAGTGCCAGAAGATACTCATGAGCATCTACGGCATCAGCGACACGTTTTTCAAGGAAATTGACGCCAGCGTGAAACATCACTGCCGCAAGATGCAGGACGTGCAGCCTTACTTCATCCAGTTTCAAGGCTTCTCACAGGATTTGATGATGCTCATGTCCAACCTCATGCAGTGGAAGTTCCGCCTGCCCGGCTTCATGAAGAAAGCCCTCAAAGCCATGGTGGAAAAGCAGGTTCATGACGTTATGACCAAAAACGACTGGAAGGACGACGGCGTGAGAAGAGCCTGCGTTGCCCTGCGCAAATACCAGGCGCATCTGGGCTACAGCGAAGCCTGGATGTCGGAATACGTACACACGGTCGTGATGCTGGCAAAAAAAGAAAAACGACCCCAAACGGAAGAATAAAAGGCCATGAAAACACAAGAAGAGACCATGAGTCTCGTGACCAAGTTGGAAACCTGCGCCCGTCGCATGCTGCAGCGCCATCAGGAAGTCCTTAACGAAATGCAGGGCCTCCGCGATCAGTTGACCCGGCGCGACGAACAGATACGCCAGCTCAACGAAGCCTCTAAAGAGGACAAAAAAGCTTACGAGAGACTGAAAATGGCAAAATACCTTGATGCCATGGACGACGATGCCCGCTCCACACGTGCCAAACTGTCACGTATGATTGCCAGCGTCGATAAATGCATCGCAATACTCAAGAACAATGAATAACGACTTGCAGAATATCACCTTGCACATCGGCACACTCACGCTGCCGATGAAAGTCAAGAGAGAAGAGGAAAGCTTCTACCGTGAAGCGGAGCGCCTCATCAAGGAGCGCTACAACTTCTATGCCACCACCTACCCCAACCAGAAAGCGGAGACCTACTTCACCATGACGGCACTGGACATCGCCGTGCAGGCACAACGCACCAAACACTCCGTGGACCTGGAGCCCATGGCCAATCGTTTGGATCTCCTGATCAAAGACATTGAGAAAGCACTTTAAACTCATATATAAATAAGGTAAAACAACATCTGAAAACATGCAATACATCATCATCGTCATAGCCGTCTGCATCATTGCAATATGGTGGGCCGTGTGGTATTTCGCCGTGGTTCCCGCCAAGCAGCGCAGAATGGAAGAGATGGCCCGCAGCGTGGCTGAGAAAGAGGCCGAAGTGATTAAAGAGAAAAAACTCCTGGAAGTCAAGGAAGAAATCCTGAGCAAACGTACCGAGCTGGAAAAAGAGATGCAACAGCATCAGCAGCAGATCCAGCAGGCGGAGAACCGTGCCAAGCAGCGGGAGCTGTCTTTGAACCAACGCAGTGAAGAACTCAACCGCGTCAAACAGGAAACCGACAACATCCGTCTGCGCGTAGAAACCCAACAGCAACTCCTGGAACAGCGTGAAGCCGAGCTCAACACCCGCCAGAACGCCATCATCGAAAGAGAACGCACCAAGTTGGAGGAACTCAGCGGACTGTCGCGCGAAGAAGCCAAGGCACAGCTCATCGAAAGCCTTAAGGACGAGGCCAAGACCAACGCTGCCGCCTACATCAACGAAATCATGGACGAAGCGCGCATCAACGCCAACAAGGAAGCCAAACGCATCATCATCCAGACCATACAGCGTGTGGCCACTGAAACCGCAGTGGAGAATTCCGTCACAGTGTTCCACATTGATAACGACGAAGTAAAAGGTCGTGTTATCGGACGCGAAGGACGTAACATCCGCGCCCTGGAAGCAGCCACCGGCGTGGAACTTGTGGTGGACGACACGCCTGAAGCCATCGTCATCAGCGCCTTCGATCCCATCCGCCGTGAGGTTTGCCGACTGGCACTGCATCAGCTCATTGCCGACGGTCGCATCCATCCCGCCCGTATTGAAGAGGTGGTGGCCAAGGTGAAGAAGCAGGTGGAAGAGGAAGTGATGGAGACCGGTAAGCGCACCACCATCGATCTGGGCGTACACGGCTTGCATCCCGAACTGATTCGCATCATCGGCAAGATGAAATACCGCAGCAGCTACGGCCAAAACCTGCTGCAGCACGCCCGTGAGACCGCCAATCTCTGCGCCGTGATGGCGGCAGAGCTGGGCCTCAACCCGAAGAAAGCCAAGCGAGCAGGCCTGCTTCACGACATCGGCAAGGTGCCTGACGAAGATCCCGAAATGCCGCACGCACTCTATGGCGCCAAACTGGCAGAAAAATATAAGGAGAAGCCCGATATCTGCAATGCCATCGGCGCCCATCATGAAGAGATGGAGATGACCTCGTTGATTGCTCCGATTGTGCAGATTTGCGACGCCATCTCCGGCGCACGTCCCGGTGCACGAAGGGAAATCGTAGAAGCCTATATCAAGCGACTGAAGGACCTGGAGAATATTGCCATCTCCTACCCCGGCGTCACCAAGACCTACGCCATCCAGGCCGGTCGCGAACTTCGCGTCATCGTAGGTGCAGACAAGATTGACGACAAGCAAATCGAGAAGCTCTCCACGGATATAGCCACCAGGATACAAAACGAGATGACCTATCCCGGACAGGTGAAGATTACCGTGATACGTGAAACCCGTGCCGTTGCCATCGCCAAATGACCATTGCAGTAGATTTTGACGGAACCATCGTAGAAAACCGGTATCCGGCCATCGGACGAGAGAATCCCTTTGCTGTGCGCACGCTCAAGATGCTGCAGGAGGAAGGACATTTCCTCATTCTGTGGAGCTGTCGCGAAGGAGAAGAACTCGATGCCGCACTGGACTGGTGTCGGCAGCGGGGGCTTGAGTTCTATGCCGTGAACAAGGATTTTCCGGAAGAGAACGAGAAGGAAAACCTGTCTTTTTCGCGTAAGATTAAGGCGGACATGTTCATCGACGACCGCAATGTCGGCGGACTGCCAGACTGGGGTGCCATATACCAAATGATACACGACAACAAAACCTATGAGGAAGTCATCGTCGAACGCGAGCACTCAGAGCGTCAGGAATACACCTACGAGAATATGCCGAAAAAGAAATGGTGGCAGTTTTGACAGAGATAATACAAAACAAAAATAAAATATCAATGAAGAAGTTTTTATTCGCTACAATGGTTGTAGCCTTCGCTCTATCCCAGAGCAGTTGCGTAAGCACCAAGAAGATTAAATACTTCCAAGGTGCAGACAGTGTGTATGCCCAAGCTCAGAGAATTCAGCAAATGTACGAGATGCGCATCAAGCCTGCCGATCAAATCATGATCAAGGTACATTGCTCCGAGCCAGAATTGTTGGAAGTATTCGCTAATGATGTTACGATGGGTAGCACTTCCAGATCCACCAGCAGTTTAAACAGCTCGGGCAATTCTGTTGGTAACCTCTACAGTTATACGGTCACCAACGAAGGCACTGTGATTCTCCCGGCCTTGGGCGAAATCTACGTTATGGGCCTCACCATTGAAGAATGTGCCCGCTTGATTGAGAAGAAGATTCAGGAGAAGAACCTTATACGAGATCCTGGTGTCACTGTGACTTTCCTTAACGCCCGTGTTACTGTAGTTGGTGCGGTCAAGAACCCCAGAGTAGTCAACCTGACCTCAGAGCGCAACACCGTGATTGATGTTTTGGCTCAGTGCGGCGACTTGGATGATACCGGTCTGCCCAAAACGCTCAAAGTCTTTAGAGAAAACAACGGAGAACGTGTGATGTATGATTTGGACCTGACTAATGTTTCCGTTTTTGAGTCACCGGCTTACTACATGCAACAGAACGATCTCGTCTATGTAGAGTTCAATAAGTCGAAGAACATCAAGAAGAGTTCATTCTATACCTTCCTCGGTGCCGGAGCCAGCGTATTGGCACTCGTAAGCAGCATCGTAGCCTTGGTATATACGATTAAAAAGTAAACGGATAAATTTAAGACAAACGCTCGTTCAACTCCGACACTCGCTCGTTCAGAGCCGAGAGTTGTTCATTAATGGCAGAGAGCTGGGATTGAATCTCCCGGCTCTCTTCCGTTGTTTCACGCACCTCCGCAGCCGAGACCCCTTCCGTCAACTGACACGTGTGACAGAACTGCCCGCCAAACAGGCAGATATACCACGAAATCTGCACAAACAGAAGGAATAATGGAATGGCTGCAAACGAGCCGTAAATGGCATTGTAGCTGGAAATCTTAATCTGATAGTGCACGTAGAAATAAGCCATGCCCTGAAATAATATGGCAGCTATTATACCAGGCACGATGCAGTAACGCCACTTCACCTGCGTGTTGGGCATCAGCTTATAGAGAAGAATAAAGCTGAAAGAGGTGATGATGTACGGCGAGAGATAAAGCATCCAGTGTACCGTGTTCGTTATGAGCAGCATATGGCCGAACATTTGGGCGAAAGTCATAAGGAGCACACTCAGACCGCTAGTGATGATAAACAACAAGGGCATGAGGATAAACACCGAAATGTAGTCGGATATCTGCCTGTAGAGAGAACGAGAACTCTTGACCCACCAAATTTGGTTGAACGCCGTCTCGATGTTGATGGTCAAATTCACTACGGTGTACATCAGCACGGCAATGCCGACACCGACAAAGACTCCGCCCTTGGTATGCTGCAGATACGAATTGACAAAGCCGATGACCTGAGTCGCCGTTTCCGGGGAAAAGTCCAGAACCTGATGTATCTTGGTTTCGACCATTTCATCGAATCCGAAACCTCGGGCAATGGCAAAGGCGATGGCCAATACGGGCACGGAAGCCAACAGGGTATTATAGGTCAAAGCCGAAGCAAAGGAACTTATATTACCATCAATAAAATGCACCACGGTAAGGCGCAGCAAGCCATATAATTTCTTCCAACTCATATATTCTCAAAAAAGAGACAGTGAATCTGTAAGCCGGGTTCTGTGCTGCCCGAAAGCAGTGCCTGTCATTTATCCAGGATGCAGGTCACCCTACACCTCTATCGTTCTACCCTCCGGCTCGGACGGGTAGCCCTCAAACGCCGGTATACGCGAACTTTCAACACCCGGAGTGCACAGCATTTGCGTCACCGCAAACCTGGTGGTCTCTTACCCCGCCTTCTCACCCTTACCGCCCCAGAAAGGACGGCGGTTGTTTTCTTCTGCACGATCTGACCCTCACGGATCACTTCCCGTTAGGAAGCGGGTCACCCTGTGTTGCCCGGACTTTCCTCTGACCCAGAGACCGAAGCCTCAAGCCAGCGACAAGCCGATTCACTGCCTCAAATAATCGCTCTTTTTCGCTGCAAAAGTAATAAAATTTGTTTAGACACGGCAAAATAGAGTTTACGGAAAGTTAAAAAAGAAGCGTTTTAACTTGATTTAATGCTTCTTCGCATACAATGAGAGACGAAACGCCGTAACTTCGCAGTGATTTTTAAAACAAATACCGCTATGAAACGATTTGCAATTACATTATCCGTTTTGCTGAGCGCACTCTTCACCGCAGTCAACACAACGGCAGCTCCTCTTGTCGATCTGACGGCTGCAGCAGAAAAAAGTGTGAATGCCGTTGTTTACATCAAAGTCACCGTACAGGGAAAGACACAGCGCTATTCCGTTCAGGATCCCTTTGAAGACTTCTTCGGAGGCTTCTTCGGACGACGCGCGCCGCAGCAGAGAGAATACCGCGAACCGGACAAACAAGGTGCCGGCAGCGGTGTCATCATCTCCTCTGACGGTTATATCGTGACGAACAATCACGTTGTAGAAGGCGCTACGGACATCACGGTAAAGCTCAACGACAACCGCGAGTTTACCGGCAAGGTCATCGGCACTGATCCTACCACCGATTTAGCCTTGGTGAAGGTGGACGGCAAAGATCTCCCCACCCTGCCTATCGGCGACTCCGATCAGTTGAAAATCGGCCAATGGGTGTTGGCTGTAGGCAATCCGTTCAATCTCACCAGCACCGTAACGGCCGGCATTGTCTCCGCCAAAGCGCGTTCACTGGGCGCCAACGGCATTGAGAGTTTCATCCAAACGGACGCCGCCATCAATGCCGGCAATTCCGGCGGCGCTTTGGTGAACGAACAGGGCGAACTGGTCGGCATCAACGCCATGCTGTATTCACAGACCGGAAGTTACGCCGGTTACGGTTTTGCGATTCCCACGAGCATCATGAATCATGTGGTAGAAGACCTTAAGGCTTTCGGCAGCGTTCAGCGCGCCGTCCTCGGCATCCGCGGCGGCGACGTGTCGACCTACATCGACAATGAGAAGGCACGCGGCCACGAAGCCGATTTCGGCACACTTACCGGCGTCTGGATTGAAAGAGTGGTTGAAGGCGGAGCTGCCGCCGATGCCGGCCTGCAGCGCGGCGACATCATCATCATGGTGGACAACCGTGACATCCACAAAATGAGCGAACTACAGGAAGTTGTTGCCCGTCACCGCCCGGGTGATAAGATTACGGTAACCTACATGAGAGATCGCAAGACCTACACCGTGCGCATCTCCCTCGACTCCGACCAGCAGGGCGTCAGGAAAGTGTGACAAAATAAGCAAATAGCCTGTCAAGCAGGATAATTCTAAGGGAAAAAGCGGGCGATGTCCGCTTTTTTTCTTACCTTTGCCGCGAAAACGATGTTTTGTAAAAACAGATGAAACACATTCTTTCAATCCTGATACTTGCGATGTGCTGTGCAGGACTCTCGGCCAAGCGTTCACAGACTCTGTCGCTTACATTACGGAAGTGCAGCCCGTCACTCCGGCTTATATCGAGACTTCGACAGGGTTTCTCTACGACCGCAGCCTCTATGCATTGCAGCTCCGCAACTTCATGGAAGAGAAATACCAACTGGTGAATCCCACCTGCGTCGTATTTTTCAGCACCAAGAAGGGAAAAATGACTTCCAAACGCGAAAAACTACGCAAACGCTATCTCGACGCGGAAGGTTTCACCCTGATGCGTCTGCCCGCAGAGTTGTTCACCTTCGTTCCGGAAGATTTCGAGTCGCACGAACTCACTGATCCTTTTGAAGAACAAAAATAACCGAAATGACTGACGAAAGATACTGCATAGCAGGCCACTGTCTGAGGATACAGTTTGGCGACAGCGACGGACAGACGCTGTTGCCTAATTTTGAGAATTTCCGTATCGCCTCAGACGACGTTCGCCGCGACCGCTTTACGGTGTCGGTACTCCCCTCTCTCAACGATTGGGAAGAAGGCGCGCACGAAATCGGCCAGTTTGACTGCGGCGGCAGCAACCATGCGGTCATGCGCCGCAGCGACGACGGCTATCAGTTCGCCATTTCCAATCCCTCCGGTGTGCTGTGTGCCCGCATTATCGCAGACCCGCTCTTTCGGCATGTGCGTGTGACCCTCGCCTCCCCCGAAGAAAGCGACCGTCGTTTCGGGCTGAACAACTGCATGATGCTCTCCTATTCCTTTGCGCTCTGCGAGGAAGACACCCTGTTGGTTCACGCCAGCGTCATTCGCAACAACGGCCGGGGATATCTGATGACCGCTCCAAGCGGAACGGGGAAGAGCACACACACCTATCTGTGGTACAAAAACATTCCCGGATCGGACCTGATGAACGACGACAATCCCGTCATCCGCATCGTGGAGAATACGGCAAAAGTGTATGGAAGCCCCTGGAGCGGAAAGACGCCGTGTTATCGCAACATCGAAGCTCCCATCGGGGCTGTTGTGCGCATTCAGCGCAGCAGCGAGAACACCATCCGGCGCCTCTCTCCCATCGAAGCGTTCGCCATGATGCTGCCCTCGTGCAACAATATGAAATGGGACCGCCGGGTTTATACCGCCGTATGTTCTTCGCTCAATCACCTTGTGGCCACCACAAAACTTTGGGAACTCGGTTGCCGTCCCGACCGTGAAGCTGCTCTTGTCTGCTATGAAGCCGTCAGCAAAGATTATTGAAATGAGCAATGCCGTGCTCCTCGGGGCTGTAAAAGAAGCGCTCCAGGAGGGACATTCCTGCACGCTCAACGTGCGGGGCTACAGCATGCGTCCTTTCCTGGAAGACCGTCGGGACAGCGTTGTTCTGTCGCCTGTCGGCAACACCTTACGCGAAGGAGACGCCGTCTTGGCCGAGCTGACACCGGGCCACTACGTGCTGCACCGCATCATCGGCATCGACGCAGAAAAGATCACCCTCATGGGCGACGGCAACATACGCGGCACGGAGGAGTGCCGGAAGCAGGACATTTGCGGCATCGTCACACGCTACATTCATCCGCGCTGCGCCTTCAATGCCGACAGCCGGATGATGCATTGGGCTGTGCCTTTGTGGCGAAAACTGCTGCCCATACGCCGTTATCTGCTGAAACTGTACAGTATTGCACGTAAAATAAGACTGTTATGAAAATAAAACCGGGTTTTGAACTGAGAATGATGTGCGGCGAGAACGTCATCATTGCTTACGGAGAGGAGAACATCAACTTCTCCAAAATCATCGCGCTCAACGAAAGCGCCACCGTCATTTGGAACGCCGTTATCGGCAAAGAATTCACGGTGGAGGATATGGCGAAGGCGCTCTGCGAAGAATACGAGGTTGATCCGCAGGAAGCGCTGAAAGACAGCGAGAAGATTGCAAAAGAATGGCAGGAATTAGGTCTCTGCTGACAGCAGTATTCCTGCTGTGTACGCTCCCCCATTTCGCCCAACACCACACGGTGATGGACGAGACCATACGCACGCTGCAGGTGAGCATCAACGACGACCGCACCCTGCCTCCGGTAATTACACTGGGCAAAAACACCACATTGCATATCGACTGGGACCAACTCTCCCACACCTATCACCGCTACACCTACCACATACAGCATTGCGACAAAAACTGGGAACCCTCCGACGAGCTTTTCGAGAGCGACTGGCTCTCGGGCGTGAACGGATTGCCCGTTGAAGACTACCGCACCAGCTTCAACACCTCTCAGCTCTACACCCATTACCATCTGGCCCTGCCCAATGAAAACACCCGGGTGAGACTGTCGGGAAACTACAAGGTAGAAATCCGCGAAGACGACGTGCCGGTGCTTGAAGTTCAGTTTTGTGCCGTGGAAAAGACGATGCCCATCACGGTGAAATGCTCCTCCAACACCGACATCGATTTCCAGAAAAACCACCAGCAACTCACCGTCGGCATCAACTACAACGGCATCCGCGTCATCGATGTGGACGAGCAGCTCTATATGCGCGTCATCCAAAACCGCCACTGGGACGAACGCGTGGAGGGCGTGCGACCCAATATCCGCAAATCCACCGGAGTGGAGTTCTCGCATCATCGGGGCCTCATCTTCGAGGCGGGCAACGAGTTTCACAAGTTCGAGCTGCTCGACGTGCACAAGCCCGGCATGGGCATCGACTTCATGCGATGGTACGACCCCTGGTGGCACGTCACACTCGAAGAGCAGCATCCGGGCCGCGCCTATGTGTATGACGAAGATCTGAACGGCGCGTTCTTTATTCGCCGCAACTGGGACGAAGACAACGACATCATGGCCGAATACGTCATCGTCCACTTCATTCTTAAGACCACTCCGCTCTATGCTACGGGCGATGTGTATGTCAGCGGACAATGGTCCCAGGGCGAGAAGAGCGAGGAATACCGGATGGAGTATGACGACGCTTTGGGCGTCTACGAAAAAGCCGTGCTTCTGAAACAGGGCTACTACAGCTACGAATTCATCCAAAGCAACGGCAGCACGGCCCGCACTATGGGCAGCTTCTATCAAACGGAAAATGAATACCAGATACTGCTTTACTATCGCGAGCAGGGCGGTCGCTACGATCGTCTTGTGGGCTACGCTCTGGTGCACAGTTAAGGCCGAGAGCGACTCGCTGCGCGTGGTGAATCTGCTGCAAAGAGGCTGCGCGTTAGAGTCTTCGGCCAATCTCATGCTGTGGTACGGCAAAGAGTTTGTCGGCACGCCTTACAAAGCACAGACTCTGGAAATCAACCCCAAAGAGTCGCTCGTTGTGAACCTGCGCGAGATGGACTGCACCACGTTTGTCGAAACCGTTGCGGCTCTTACTTTGACCACACGCGAGAAATCCGCTTCATACGATGCTTTCAGGAAAAACCTGCAGCGCATCCGCTACCGCCTCGGCCAGCTGGACGGATATGCCTCACGCAACCATTACTTTCAGTGGTGGATAGAGAGCAACAGCGAGATGGGGCTGGTGAAAGAGATTATGCCCTCAACAGGCGCAAGAACCATGACGCTGCAACTGCATTATATGTCACGCCACGCCGGTTCTTACCCCATGCTGAAGGATGACCCCGCAGCGCAACGTCTGATTGCTGCACACGAGCGGGAAAGCAGCGGCAAAAAAGTGCGCTATCTGCCCAAAAGCGAGGTCGGGAAAGACAGCAAAACACTCGGTTTCATCGAGAGCGGCGACATTCTGGTCATCACGACATCGAAAGACGGGCTCGACTGCTCCCACATCGGCATTGCCGTGTGGGGACGCGACGGCAGACTGCATCTGCTGAACGCCTCGCAGATTCACAAAAAAGTGGTGGTGGAGCCGATGACGCTGTTCGACTACATGCAACGCCATTCGACGCAAACGGGCATCCGCATCGTCCGCCTGCTGGCCAACCATTCACAGCACTAAGTCAAAGCTGTCCACATCCACATAACCGCCGGCCTGACGGGTGGCGTAGTTGAAGACGGCAAACTTGTTGCCGGTGAAATGCTTCATGCTGAATATCATGTGGAACGGCGTTCCCAACGGGAGGAAATCCCGGCCGTCGGTGCTGTAGGAGAAACGCGCCGTGTCGCTTGTGAAGTCGCAATCCATCCGCAACCAGACCTCCCCGCACGAAAGCGGCGTCTCGGCCTTGACGTTGTCTCTGTCGCTCATCTGCAGCACATAGGCGTCGTCCGTCCGTTCCACCGTCAGGCCTCCGGGCTGAGAGCAGAATGCCACCAATCCGGCCCGATCGCCCGGCAGCATGTGGCTGATATCCAGGCGCACAGTGCCCTGACAGGTCGGCCCCAGAGTGCGTTGCGTCAAAGTGTTGCGAGCCTCGAAGAGCTGCTGCACCACCTTGCCGGTGCGCAGACGCAGATAGCCCGGACGCTCCGTCAGACTCCAGAGCGCATCGTCCGGATTGTGGTTCCACTGCCAGATCAGGCTGAGCTCCGGCGCCGAAAAATCGTCGCAGCCGGCAATCTGCGTCTCGCCCTCTTCCTTCACGCCGGGGATGACGAATTGCTGAGACACTTTTCCGTTTTCATCGCCCAACATCGGCCATCCGTCCACCCATCGGCAGGGCAGCAGACAGGGAATGCGCCCCACGCCTTCGTGGTCCTGAAAGAGCATCGCGTACCACTGCTTGTTGTGCGCCTGCCAGATGCCGCCCTGAGCCACGCCGTGGCCGCGATAGCCCAAGTCGTCGCTCAGGATGACGCGATGCTCGTAGGGGCCCGTCAATTTGTCGGCACGGAAGCACAACTGCGTGCGGTGACTTCCCGCCGGCCACCAGATGGTCGTCATGTAGTATTTCCCGTTGATCTTATAGGCATGAACGCCCTCGTGCAGAAAGCCGTCGTGCAGGGCAATAATTTCCTCTCCGTTGCCGTCGCCGTCAACAAATCCCTGAAAATCAGGCGAAAACTGCTTGACACAAAGTGCGCCGCCGGCACAATGCACCAGCCAGGCCTTGCCGTCGGTGTCGAAGAGCAGGGAAGCGTCGTGATAATAGCGCCCCAGTTGCGCCTTCATCGTCCACGGGCCCGCCGGATCCTTTGCGGTGTAAACATAGGAACGTCCGCCTGTGCCGAAAAAGACATAGAACAGACCCTTATGCCAGCGGAGCGAAGCTGCCCATTGTCCCCGGCCGTACACATTGCCGCCATCCAGATCGTTGGCGGGGCTTTCGTGCAGAGCGTCAAACACATAGCCGATGATCCGCCAATGCTTCATGTCGCGGGAGTGCATGATGGGCGCGCCGGGAGAGAGATGCATCGTGGTGCTGATCATGTAGTAGTCGCGGCCCACACAGATGACGTCGGGATCGGGCACGTCGCTGTAGAGCAAAGGATTCGTCACCGTCACCTCTTTATGAGACTTCGCCGCGATGCTGCCCGCACACAGCGGCAGCAACAGGGCGCACAGAAACGATATTCTCAGGAATGAGAGCATGTTTTTCATTTTGTCCGGTATTTTTGTTCTGTTATTTCAACTTTATTTTGGCAGCAATGCCGATTGCACCTACAAAAATAGTGAATTTTCGGCAAAAAACGGTATCTTTGCACCTGGATTTAACAGAATTTCGCAGTATGTACGCTCTAATCTACCTCGCCGCCGTCAATGTCGTCACCTTCTTCACCTACGGCATCGACAAATGGAAGGCCAAAAAGGCCCGACGCCGCATCAGCGAAGCCACGCTGCTGGGTCTGGCCGTCATCGGCGGCAGCATCGGCGCATGGATCGGCATCAAGGTCTGGCATCACAAGACGCTGCACAAGAAGTTCAAATACGGCGTTCCCCTGATTCTGCTCCTCCAAATCGCGGCGCTGACAGCGCTGCTGAGGCAAATGTAAAGCCCCTCTTTTGTCCAAATCAGCCCCCGATTATCTATCGGGGATCTATCGGTCATCTATCGGGGATGTATCGGGGATGTATCGGGGATGTATCGGAAAAGTACGACTGATGAACGTCGGATGACGGATGTCAGAACAGTCTCTGAAAGCAGAAGACGGGAACGAGAAAATCCTGCTGTCTCAAGAAAAAAACGTCGGGACTGCGTTGTTTCGTTTTTTTTTCGTATCTTTGCAGCCGAATTAAAAGCGCGCATCATGGCTCAGGAACTCATCCTCATCCGCATCACCGGCGAAGACCGGCCCGGACTCACTGCAGGCATCATGGGCATACTCGCCCAATACGACGCCGACATCATGGACATCGGACAGGCCGACATCCACAAGACGCTCTCCCTCGGACTGCTTATCCGCGTGGACGAGCAGAACAGCGGTCCCCTGATGAAGAACGTGCTGTTCAAGGCGGCGGAGCTGGGCGTCAACGTGCGCTTCTTCCCCGTCACCGACGAAGACTACAACGCCTGGGTGGGACGTCAGGGCAAGAACCGCTACATCCTCACCGTGCTGGGCCGACGCCTCTCTTCCAAGCAGTTGGAGGCCGTGACAAAAGTCATCGCCGAGCAGGGGCTCAACATCGACTCCATCCGGCGCCTCACCGGACGTCCGCCTTTGGCCGAAAACGCTGAAGACCCCAACGCCACACGCAACAAGGCCTGCATCGAGTTCTCTCTGCGCGGCACGCCGCGCGACCGCAACGTGATGCAGCGCGAACTGCTCAAGATGAGCGGCAAGATGGCGATGGACTGCTCGTTCCAGCAGGACAACATGTATCGCCGCATGCGCCGCCTCATCTGCTTCGATATGGACTCCACGCTGATTCAGGCCGAATGCATCGACGAACTGGCCGCCCGTCACGGCGTGGGCGACAAGGTCGCCGCCATCACGGCCAGAGCCATGCGCGGCGAGATCGACTTCAAGGAGTCGTTCACCGAACGCGTGGCGCTGCTCAAGGGGCTGGATGTCTCCGTGATGCAGGACATCGCCGAACACCTGCCCATCACCGAAGGGGCCGAGCGCCTGATGCTGGTGCTGAAGAAATACGGCTACAAGATTGCCATCCTCTCCGGCGGATTCACCTTCTTCGGCGAATATCTGCAGAAGAAGTTCGGCATCGACTACGTCTATGCCAACGAGTTGGAAGTGGGCGAAGACGGCAAGCTGACGGGACGCTACGTAGGCGACATCGTAGACGGCACGCGCAAGGCCGAGCTGCTGCGTCTCATCGCCCAGGTGGAGAAGGTGGATCTGGCACAAACCATCGCCGTGGGCGACGGCGCCAACGACCTGCCAATGCTCTCTCTGGCCGGACTGGGTATCGCCTTCCACGCCAAACCGCGCGTCGTGGCTGACGCCAAACAGAGCATCAACACCATCGGACTGGACGGCGTGCTTTACTTCCTCGGCTTCAAAGACTCATATCTGGACGTATGAAGAAAACTCTGATAGACGCATTCGAGCACTCTGTGCTCACATTCCCCGATAACACCTTCCTGCTCGAAAAAGTCGGGAAGGAATGGATCCGCTCGACCTACAAAGAAGTGCAGCGGGAGGTCTATCGCTTCGGCGCAGGCCTGCAGGCCCTCGGCGTCAGGAGCGGAGACAATATGGCGCTACTCTCCGAGGGGCGCAACCTGTGGATTATCTCGGAGCTGGCGATGTTCTACGCCGGCGCCGTCAACGTGCCCCTCTCCATCAAGCTGGAGGAAGCCGGCGATCTGCTCTTCCGCCTGGACCACAGCGACGCGCGCTACATCATCGTCAGCGGCAACCAGCTGCGCAAAGTGCGCGGCATCATTGACCGTCTGCCCCGGGTGGAGCGGGTCATCGTGCTCGACAGTCAGGCCGAATACGGCCCGAAGGAAATCTTTGTCGGCGAGGTGTTGCAGCAGGGCGACCGTTTCATCGAAGAAAAGGGCTTGGAGCAGATGCTCTCCGTAGGCCGGAAGCTCCAAAACGACACGCTGGCCACCATCACCTACACCAGCGGCACTACCGCCGATCCCAAGGGCGTCTGCCTGACGCACCGCAACTACACGGCCAACGTGGAGCAGTGTCTCTCGCGCATGCCGATCGACGACACCTGGCGCACGCTGATCATTCTGCCGCTGGACCACTGTTTCGCCCACGTCTGCGGCTTCTATTGCATCATGGAGCGCGGCGCCTCATGCGCTACCGTACAGGTGGGCCGAACTCCGATGGAAACGCTCAAAAACATTCCCGTCAACATCCGTGAGATTGCGCCCGACTTCATCCTCTCCGTGCCCGCTTTGGCCAAGAGTTTCAAGAAGAACATCGAGACCGGCATTCAGAAGCAGGGCAAGCTGGCCGTGCGTCTGTTTGAATGGGGCAAGAGCATCCGCCAGAGCTACTTCGGCGAGAGCAATCTCGACGGCAAAGGCTGGCGTCTGGCACTGAAACCTCTGGTGTGGCTCTTCGACCAGATCCTCTTCAACAAGGTGAGGGCCGGATTCGGCGGCAGGATGCGCTTCTTCGTCGGCGGCGGCGCGCTGCTCGACAAAGACCTGCAGCACTTCTATATCGGCATCGGACTGCCCATGTTCCAGGGTTACGGACTCTCGGAGGCCACACCCGTCATCTCGACCAACACCGCCGACTGCTACCGCTTCGGCTCATCGGGCCGTCTGGTCTCCCCCATCGAGCTGCGCATCTGCGACAGCGACGGGAAAGAGCTCCCCGTCGGACAGATGGGCGAAATCGTGGTGAAGGGCGAAAACGTGATGGCCGGATATTGGAAAAACCCGGAAGCCACAGCCGACACCGTCAGAGACGGATGGCTCTACACCGGCGACTTGGGCTACATGTCGAAAGAGGGGCTGCTCTACGTCAAAGGACGCTTCAAGAGCCTGCTCATCTCGGCCGACGGCGAGAAATACAGCCCCGAAGGCATCGAAGAGTCGCTGGTGCAACACTGTGAAGCCATCGACCAGATCATGCTCTACAACAACCAGAGCCCCATCACATCGGCCCTCATCGTGCCCGCAAAGGACAAACTCAGCCGCATGGGCTACGACCTGAGCGGAGAGCAGGGCCGTCGCGACGCGCTCAAAGAGATCGACCGCGAGATACGCCAGTTCCTCAAGGGCGGCGTCTTTGCCGGACAATACCCCGAGCGATGGCTGCCGGGCACGTTTGCTGTGCTCAAAGAGCCCTTCACAGAACAGAACCACATGATCAACTCCACCATGAAGCTGGTGCGCCCGAAGGTGGAGCAAATCTACAAAGAACGCCTGGAATACGTTTACACCAGCGAAGGCAAAAAGATCGACAATCCCTTAAATATGGAGGCTCTTGGCTGAACGCGTCTCCATATCGCACGTGCTGAAATACACCGGTGTATTCGGCGGCGTTCAGGTGCTGAAAGCCTTGGCCGGCCTCATACGCAACAAGCTGACCGCCATACTTTTGGGCACAGCTGGCATGGGGCTCAACGCCGTATTCCAGAACATCGGCGAGCTGATTTTTTCGGCCACCAATATGGGCATTCCCTTCAGCAGCACGCGCAACCTCTCCGAGTCCTATGAGCAGCAGGACGGCAAAGCCACAACAGCTTTGGTGCGGGTCATCCGCACCTGGGCCCTATGGACGGCACTTGTCGCGGCGCTGATCTGCCTCGTTGGCGCCTGGGGGCTCGACTGGTATTTCTTTTCGGACAAAGGCCACAGTCATCTGCTCGAAATCATGCTGCTGAGCCTCTACGTCATGAGTCTGCCGCTTGAGGCTGCCGAATGCGCCATTCTCAAAGGCACCCGACAGCTCAAAAGCGTGGCCACTGTCGAAACCGTTGCCGCCTTCGGCACGATTCTCTGCACTGTGCCCTTCTACTGGTTGTGGGGCATCAGAGGTGTGGCTGTTTCGCTGGTGGTGTGCGGCTGGATGGTCGTGGGCGTGCATGCTGTTTACACGCTGCGCCTGTATCCCTATCGGGTCAAGCCCTTTCAGACGGATATGCTGCGCAACGGACTGCCGCTTCTCCGCCTGGGCATCCCCTACATGATGGCTGCAGCTGCAGGCGCGCTCTCTACCAGTCTCATCTACGGATTTCTCTCCGGAGAGAGTGAAATCGGCATGTACAAGGCGGCTTACAGCATGATTGTCACGTATGCAGGAATGGCTTTCGTCGCGCTGGACAACGACTTTTTCCCCCGTCTGGCCGCCATCAACAACCATCGGGACAACCGCAACTACGCCATCAACCAGCAGATACAGGTGTGCAGCCTCCTGTCCGGCGTCATGATGAGTTTCATGGTGATGATTATGCCCTGGCTCATAGAAATGCTGCTCTCAAAGGAGTTTCTGCCCGCCGTGCCTATGGCAACAGCCGGAGCGTTCTACATCTACATGCGTTCCGTCAATCTGCCCTTGGGCTATCTTTCTCTGGCTCGTGGCGAAAGCAAGATATTCCTGCTGCTGGAGGTGCTTTACGACATTCTGGCCGTCGCACTCGTCGGAGTCGGCTACAAATTCTACGGTCTCTTGGGCTGCGGCATCGCATTGTCCGCCGCCGGCATCGCCGAATCGCTCATTCTGCTCGTCACCTACGGCATTCGCTATCAGTTCCGTTTGGAAAGCAAAACGGCATTCTATCTCATCGGGATGGCGTTGCTTCTGGGACTCACCATCATCGCCGCCATATCATGAAAATCTCGGTTTTGATGGCGGTCTACAATGCCGAAAAATGGCTGCCGCAGGCTCTTCAGTCGATACTTGTCGACCAAACCCATCAGGACGTCGAACTCATTGCCATCGACGACTGCAGCACCGACCGTTCACCCGAAATCCTGGCCGAATGGCAGGCGCGGGACGTCCGACTGAAGGTGTTGCACACCCCCGTCAACAGCGGACAGGCCGTTGCCCGCAATCTCGGCATTGCCGGCATCACCGGCCAGGTGGTCTGCATGGTGGACAGCGACGACTGGCTGGATTCCCGGGCGCTTGAGCTGGTTGTTCAGCCGTTTGAAAAGAACCCCGATGTGGATTGTGCGCTCTTTCGTCTGGTCAGCGACTACGGCAACGGCATACAGAAAGACTACGACATGCCCTATCATAACGGCGATGTCATCGACGGCAAAGAAGCCTTCAGACAAAGCCTCACATGGACCATTCACGGCCTCTATGCGGTCAGAAGTGACATTCAGAGGAAGTTCCCCTACGATGAGAGCACCCGACTCTACAGCGATGACAACACCACGAGAATTCACTATCTTCACAGCCGAAAAGTCGCTCTCACCGGCGGCACTTACTACTACAGGAGACACGCGGAGAGCATGACCGCCAGAATTTCCTTAGACCGTTTCCTTTACATGGAGGCCAACCTCAGCATGAAGCGCCAACTGGAACGGGAACACGTCTCCCCGGACATTCTTCGTCTGTATGAGGAGCACCGCTGGCTCAATTACATCGGTCAGTGGGCCCTCTATTATTATAATAAGGAATGCTTCAACGCCGTAGAGCGTAAGGAGATTCTCGAACGTCTTCGCACCTGCTACGCCACTTTCTCCGGACAACCGCACCGCCTGAAACTCGGATACGTCCGTCTGTCACCCTACGCCCTGTTTGTTTTGCAGGAAAGGCTCTACTTCACATTGCGCTCCATCAGGGAAAGGTACAGACGCTCATACTGTCGCGCCACCTGTACAAAGTCATAGTAACGGCGCACATAGATGACGGACTCTCTCTTCATCTCATCCACCTTCTCCGGATGAAGCACCAGTGACTCCAAAGCCCTGAAGACACTCTCCCGCGTGGGTTCCACATTGACAATCGGTCTCAGTTCTCTCTCACCCAGAAGTTCATAATGTTCCGGCTCTCCTCCTCCAACCGTAACAATACCTTTCGACATCGCCAGTAAAGCATTCATCGCCGGACTGTAACCGTAAAGCTGGTCGATCAGCACGTCGCTGTCATCTATAATCCGCCGGTATTCGTCAAACGGGAGTCCTTCCGCCACACGCAGTTCCATACGGTCGGGATACTGTGCCTCCACTTCACGAGCGGCCTCCAACATGATGTCTGTGCCTTTATAAGCCGAACGTCCTTTGCTGATACCGATGAAGATGCGCAACTTACCATCCGTCTTACGCGGTCGAACATCCTCAGGAATTACTATCGGGAAAGGAATATAAACGAGTTTGTTCTTTAGACGGCCTTCTTCCGCCAATTCATAAGTAACGAAATATTCGTAGAGACCGGCAACGATGGCATCCGCATCTTCAGCAACGGCCTTGGTGAGAGTCTCTCGTGCAGTACCCACCCACTCACGATAGTCACTCATGGCTACTACATCGCTTCGGCTCTCGTCTCCGATGTTGAAGTCGCTGTAGCGCATTGGCCGCAACTCATGATTGACACTCACCCAGTAGTAATCCATACCGAAAGCGCCCATCACGATCTTAGCGTTGTGACGACGGAGATAGCGATAAAAAGGCATTATGCGTTCAGCCTTCAGTTCCAGAAACATGGGATTGATGATTTGCACCACATCGTAGCCGCGCATTCGGGGTAATGCCTTCACGAGACGCCAAAGGAAAGACATCTTTCCCAATATGCCACTCCGACGACTGAGGTCCACGTCTCTGGGATAATCTTTCCATCCGTCGCCGTCGGACATCACACACACCTCATGCCCCAGCCTGCGCAAACCGGTAGCCAACGTGGCGTGCACATTGCTGTATTCTCCCAAAAGCAATATCTTCATGCCCATAGTCTGCACAACATTTTCACACCCACCACATTCTGCAGCAAGGCCTTTACAGCATTTCTCCAACCGCCTACGGCCAGAGGGTTTAAGTATCGCGACGAGAGAAGCAACTGCCGTCCGCCGCAACGCCACATTGTAATTTGCATGTTCAGCAACGTCATATACCAGGCATCACTCAAAGTAACGTTCAACAGACCCGCTGCCCGCAAATGGTTATTTATCGCCAACATCATACTTTCCTTCGAAGGTGTCCGGCATATCCCCTCAGCGTTGGGCACATAGTGATAAAGACCTTCCTTCACTGTGAGCACTCTGTCCATTTTCAGCATCAATTGAGGCAACAGATAAATGTCCTCATGGTTTTCTCCTTCCGGAAAACGAAGACTCTCAAACAGAGAGCGACGAAACACTTTGTTCCATACTGCACAATGCAACCACTGCTGGTGGTCCAGCCAATAGCGGCCGGCACATCCCTCTACCGCATAGCATCCCGGTGCGTAAGTTTCTGGCTCCAGCCAGTCGTCACTGTCCACGAAGGTCACCCACTCTCCGGTCGCAATCTCCAATCCCGCGTTGCGTGCAGAAGATAGACCGCCGTTCTTCTTATGAATCACCTTGATTCTGGAGTCACGATGGGCCCACCCGTCACACAGAACGGGACAAGAATCCGGACTTCCGTCATCCACCAAGATAATCTCCAGGCTCTCAAAAGTCTGACCTGTCACACTCAACACACAACGGTCCAGCGTGTTTTCAACCTTATACACGGGTATTATGACAGAAAGCGTTCCCATTCTGCAATGATTTTATCTTTGTCGAAACGCATCACATTCCTGCTTGCCGCCTCACCCATCCGACGACGCAGAGCGACGTCATCCATCAGGCTTTCCAATTTATTCACAAAAGCCTCATCGTCGTTGTAAGGTATCACGTAGCCCGTCTCGCCGTCGACAATGATATCCGCAGGTCCGTATTTGCAATCGAAAGCCATACAGGGAAGGCCGCATCTCTGCGCCTCCACCAGGCTCATCGGAAATCCTTCGCTGCTTGAAGTCATCACGAGAATGCTGCCCCGCTGATAGGCAGAGGCCATATCTTCGGTTTGAGCATGGCGCTCCAACACCCAATCCGGATGCGTCTGCTGCACTTTGGCCCAAAGGCGTTCCAAACGTTCAATGTTCTTCTCCGGACAGGGTCTGCCGACAAACACACAACGATGCGCCCCGTAGTCGGGTTCTCCCTTGGGCTCAATATCGGTAAAATTCGGAATCACCGCCACACGACGGGCATGTTTGTATTCTGCGGCATCTCCATGCGTCAAACAAACCACACTCTCCACACGGCGCTCCATCCTGGGGTACAACCACAGATGATTGTTGCTCCAACGCGCACCGTGCGACTCAAAGACCATTCGTCCCTTCCATGATGTCCATCCCGCTATCCACGCTCCCACGGCCCGGAAAAGCAGCACAGTATCCGGATTCATTTCACGGACGGCGCGATGGAACCGACACAGAATTTGCGGCAAAACCCACAAATAGGTCAGCTTGCATTTGGGCTCTTTAATTTTGAGACAACGGCGATGAATACGTTCGTCCAACGGGAAAGCATCAGGGAGCGATTCCCGCCACACGGTCAACAACGTAACGTCGTGGCCGCGTTCGGCCAGAGCGTTCATCTTGGAGGCAACAATACGCTCCAAACCGCCCTTGACGGAAAAATGCTCTATGACGTATAGCAACTTCATCGCAAGCTCAGATAATAACCCAGTTTGTAAGCAGCAAAGACTCTCATATCAGGATGCCGTCCCAGAAGTTGTCGCTCCATCAACGGTCGAAGTGCAAAGAAAAGCCAACGCGCCGGAGTTACCATATGCCACCGGCGTATTTTATTCACGGCATATCCCAATCGTGTATGCCGCAGAAGCAGGGACTCATGGGTGTGCAAAGTATTCAAAGACATTCTCGTTTTTTCGATGAAACGGATACTCTTATCCGCATCGTCATGTAGGAGCGGATTGTCTATTGTCGTCATCTCCACACCCTGCTCCTTGAGACCGACGCCCAGAAGGACGTCTTCCCATCCGTAAGTCATGATACTCTCGTTGAAGCGCACTTTCATAAACAACGCCCGCTCCACCATGAAGTTGAAGCAACTCAACTGGGGACTCACCAGCCCCACCTGCAACTCGAACGTCCTGTCGTAGCACCAACGCAACAGACAATCTCTTGCCGGAGGGGTCTCCCGATGGGTGATGCCGCCGCACACCAGAGTGTGTCCTTCTGCAGCGGCTGCCAGATAGCGACGGATAAAGTCACCACGCACCATCTTCGCATCCGCATCGATAAAGAGCAGCCATTTGCCCTGTGCCTCATCGGCCAGACGGTTGCGTATGGCGGCGCGCCCCACATTATGTTTTCTGCGCTCATAGCGACAATGGCTGAGGTCGTTGATTTTCAAATTGGCGATGTGCGACACCTGATCGCGCCCGCCGTCCTCCAAGACGATGATTTCATACTCTGCTCCCGACTCTTCCAACTGAGTATGCAAATCCTCGACCAACTTATAGCAAGTGCGTTCGTAGGCCGGTATGAGCACGGAGAGCTTCATCTTTTTCTCAACTCCCAAAAAGCAACAGCAGAGGCCGCCGCCACGTTCAACGAATCCACGCCGTGGTGCATGGGGATGCGCACCGTGTAGTCGGCGCCTTCAATAACCTCACGGGGCAAGCCGTCGCCCTCAGTGCCCATCACGAGGGCCAGACGTTCCTCCTGCTGCAAGACGGGAGCATCCAGCGGAATACTCTTGTCCGTCAACGCCATAGCGACTGTCTTGAAGCCGAAGGCGCGCACCTCCTCACTGCAGTCCACCCAGGTCCAGGGTACCAGAAACACCGAACCCATTGATACCCGGACAGAACGTCGGTTGAGGGGATCGCTCGAGTCGCGCGTCAGCAAAATGCCATCGATACCTAGCGCCGCTGCACTGCGGAAGATGGCGCCCGTGTTCGTCGCGTCACACACCCCCTGAATGATGCAAAGCCTTCGGGCGTTACTGCACACCTGTTCCGACGTGGGCAACTGCGGACGCTTCATTGCAGCCAGCACCCCGCGCGTCAACGTATAGCCCGTCAACTGAGCCAACATCTCACGCGTTCCGGTATAGACATCGATGTCTCCACAGCGCGCGATGATATCCTTCGCATCACCTTCGATGTGGCGCTCCTCGCAAAGCAGACTCTCGGCCCGGTAGCCTGCTTCCATCGCCACCCGAATCACCTTCGGACTCTCAGCGATGAACACGCCGTCCTCCGGGTGCAACTCATTGCGAAGCTGCGCCTCTGTCAGACGGGCATACACTTTGATACGCTCGTCGTCTAAAGCGGTGATGTGGCAGATATGAGCCATTCGCGGTCTTTAGGGTCTTGAAGTCGGGGCAAAAGCGTCTCACGCACGGTTGCATGGTAGTGATTAAACCAAGTGAGCTCTTCCCGGGTGAGCATCTCTTTCACAATGGGGCGCTTGTCGTAGGGACACATCGTCAGGGGTTCGAAACAAAGGAATCTGCCGCCCTGTCCGCCGGGATAAGCCGTCACCCCAGCTGCACGGATGAGCATGGTGTTTTCGTGGCGCACGCCGAAACGACCGGCCAGATAGATGCCGGGCTCGTCGGTCATCGTCTGACCCTCATGAAGAGGTGCAACGGTATCGGGCCGCACATTCTTGCGAAACTGGCAGGGGCCCTCGTGAATCTCCAGGCGGTGGCCCACGCCGTGACCGGTGCCGTGACCGTAGTCGTGACCCTCGCGCCACATGGCCATACGGGCCAACGTATCGAGCTGCAGTCCGCAGGTGCCTTCAGGGAAGATGACATTCTGCAACTGCAGATGTCCTTTGAGCACAAGGGTATAGACGCGCTTCTCCTCTTCGGTGAGCGGTCCAAGAGGTATGGTGCGCGTGATGTCCGTACTGCCGCAGTCGTAGTGTCCTCCGCTGTCGAGCAGCAGGAAACTCTTCGGCGACAGAGGGATATCAGTGTCAGGCGTCGGCTCATAGTGTACTACGGCCCCGTGGGGACCGTAGGCACTGATGGTCTCGAAGGAGAGACCGCAAAAACCCGGCTGCTCCGCTCTGAGTGCCGTCAGCGTTCTGTTCGCCGAAATCTCCGTCCACTGCGTGACGTCCGCCTCGTCCAGACGACGGAGAAACTGCACCATGGCCACGCCGTCCCGGATGTGGGCTTCACGATAGCCCGCCTGCTCCACCGGATTCTTCACGGCGCGCCAGAAGGGAATCGGTGTCTCCGTTTTCTCCTGCGTCGGAGCGCTCTCATAAGGAGCAATGCCGATGTTGAGACGTCGAAGATATGCCTCCACTTCAGCGTTGATTTGCTCACAGTGGATATACAGGGTATGCTCCCCCTCCGCCCTCACTTTGAGATAAGATATGAACACCGGCGTATAAGGAATGTCGTCACCGCGCAGATTCAGCAGCCAGGCAATCTCGGCCAGCGAAGACACCAAGCAAGAACTCCGGTCCTCCTGCGCCATCCACCCGCATAAACGGGCGATTTTATCCTTTGCCGACTCGCCGGCAAGGGACGTCGGCACGATTTCCACCTGAGACAGCGGGAAGCCCGGACGCTCCGGCCACAGGGCGTCGATCTCTGTTTCCGTGAGATACTGCGCCGCGAGTCCGCGCTCCTTCAGCCATGCATCAGGCGATTCGTCCACAAGGTCTTTTTTCAGCGAGAAACCGCTGCCGCAGAGTTGCTCCTCCGCCGCCAGCCAATAGCGTGAATCGGTCCACAGGAAAGCCTCCTGCTGCGTCACGACTGCCGTGCCTGCGCTGCCGGTGAATCCCGTGAGCCACTCGCGCGTCTTCCAATGGGCCGGCACATATTCCGAACCGTGAGGATCTTCCGTGGGCACGACAATGACCGCTTTGCCATTGTCCCTCATCCACGAGCGCAAACGCGCCAGCCTATCCGCCGATGATTGTTGTGATGCCATAGTGATTGAATACGTCTCCGGCGTGAGCCAACAACTCCTCCGAAGGGACGTTCATTGTGTAATTCTTGGGATTGTATTGACTGCCCATGCGGGCGTGTTTGGCCTTGCCCACATCGTGGTAGGGCAAGAGATTCACCTGTTCGGGCCTTGAAGGCAACGAAGCGATGAAAGCGGCTGTAGCTTCCAGATTCACGTCGTCGGCATTCACGCCGTCTATCAGGGGGATGCGCAACCACAACTGCGGCCGGCCGTTCACGGCGGCAAAGCTGCGGATGTTGTCCAGTATCAACTCGTTGCCCACGCCCGTATATTTTTTGTGCAGGGCGCTGTCCATGTGTTTGATGTCCACCATGAAGAGTTCGGCATGAGGCATCACCCGCTCCACCACGCTCCATGGGGCGCAGAGCGTCGTGTCCACCGTGCGGTGAAAGCCCCGCTCTCCGAGTGCCTGCAGCACTTCCAGCAGGGCGTCGGGATGCATGAGCGGCTCGCCGCCGCAAAGCGTGACGCCGCCGCCCGACTCCTCCATCACCAACCGCTCCTTCTCCACCGTGTGAAGGATGTCTTCCAGCGTCCAGTCCTTGCCGGCCTCCTGCAGCGCCAGCGTGGGGCAACCCTCCACCCCCTCCGTCTCGTGGGCGCCGCAATGGATGCACTTGGAGGCCGTGAAGAGACGCGTGGGCTCGTAGCTGATGCCTTCGGGGTTGTGACACCACACGCAGTGGAGCGGGCAACCCTTCATGAAGAGCGTCGTGCGTATGCCGGGCCCGTCATGGATGGCGAAGCGCTTGATGTCAAAAAGCCTCATTCTCGGTGCGTGCGATGATTTCGTTCTGCAACTGCGGCGTCATGTCGTTGAAGTAGTCGCTGTAACCGGCCACGCGCACCAGCAGGTCGCGGTAGCGCTCCGGATGCTGCTGCGCATCGTGGAGCGTAGCGGTGTCGACCACGTTGAACTGGATATGGTGTCCGCCCAGCGTGAAATAGGTGCGGATGAGGCTGCCGAGTTTCTTCAAATCCTCCTCGCCCTTCATCATGTCGGGCACGAAGCGCACGTTGAGCAGCGTGCCGCCCGACTTCGTCTGGTCGAGCTTGCCCAGACTCTTCACCACACTCGTGGGCCCCTGCGTGTCGGCGCCGTGTGCCGGCGACGTGCCGTCGGAGATGGCGAAACGGGCCATGCGTCCGTTGACCGAAGCGCCGCACACCGATCCGAAGTAGTTGTGGCAGGTGGTGGAGAGCATGTTGAGCTGCGTCTTGCCGCCACGCGTGTTGGGATGACCCTCGATGGCGTCCACCAGGTCGTCGTAGACCTTCACGGCGATGGCGTCGGCCTCGTCGTTGTCGTTGCCGAAGAAGGGCGTGTGGTTGATGATGTACTGGCGCATCTTCTCCTCGCCCTCCCAGTTTTTGGCCACAGCCTGCAAGAGCTCGTCCATCGTGTAGCGTCCGCTGCCGAAGACGTGCGTCTTGAGGGTGGAGAGACAGTCGGTGATCGTGCCGAGTCCGGTGCACTGGATGTAGGTCGTGTTGTAGCGCGCACCGCCGCTGTAGTAGTCCTGTCCCTTCTCGATGCAGTCGTCGATAAAAAGCGAGAGGAAGGTGGCGGGCGCATAGAGCGAGAACATGCGCTCGATGTAGTTGTTCACGGCCAGCTTCATGTTGACGAAGTAGAGCATCTGGCGGTGATAAGCCTCATAAAGTTCGTCGTAGGTCTTGAACGTGCGCGGATCGCCCGTCTCAAGTCCAAGCTTCTTGCCGCTGACGGGATCCAAGCCGTTGTTGAGTGTGATTTCCAGAATCTTGGGTGTGTTGAGATAGCCCGTGAGGATGTAGGCCTCCTTGCCGAAAGCACCCACTTCAATGCAACCCGAGCAACCGCCCTCGTTGGCGTCCTCACGACTCTTGCCCTGACGCATGAGCTCTTTAGTGTAGGCATCGGGATTGAAGAGCGAGGGATAACCGTGACCCTGACGGATCACCTTGGCTGCCGCCAGCACGAAGTCGTCGGGCGTCACTTTGGCCACATGCACCGAGAGACCGGGCTGCAACTCGTGCAGCTCCTCCTGCACCTCGAGGATGACATAGGAGAGCTCATTGACGGCGTTGCGCCCCTCGCGATCGATGCCCCCGATGTTGATGTTGGTGAAGTCGTTGTAGGTGCCGCTCTCGAGCGCCGTCACACCCACTTTCGGAGGCGCCGGCTGGTTGTTGAACTTAATCCAGAAGCAGCTGATGAGCTCCTTGGCCTTCTCGCGCGTCATCGTGCCGTCCTTCAGTCCTTTCTCGTAGAAAGGCCACAGATGCTGGTCGATGTGGCCGGGATTCATGCAGTCCCAACCGTTGAGCTCAGTCACGGTGCCAAGATGCACGAACCAGTACATCTGTATGGCTTCCTGCAGGTCGCGCGGCGCATGGGCGGGGACCCAGCGGCAGACATCGGCAATCTTCAGCAGCTCGGCCCGGCGCGTTTCGTCTTTGGTCTCTGCGGCCATCTTCTCGGCCAGTTCGGCGTGACGCTCGGCAAAGAGTATGGCGGCGTCGCACGAGATGGACATGGCCTCCAGCTCCTGCTCCTTGTCGGTGGCCAGCGGGTCGTTGATATAATCCAGCGATTCGATGCGCTCTGCGATACGTTTCTTCAAATCGAGCAGACCGCTGCGGTACATCTTGCCGTCCATCGCCGTGTGGCCGCCGGCTCTCTGCTCCATGAATTCGGTGAAGACGCCGGCGTGGTAGGCCTCTTCCCACTCCTTGGAGACATGGGAGAAGATGCGCTCGCGCTGAGTGCGGCCCTGCCAGTAGGGAATCACCTCGCGCTCGTAGGTACGGATGTCCTCCTCGCTGATGTAGTAGGGCTGCAGCTCACGCGAATTGAGCGTGTGCAGGTCCTCGACGCTGTGACAGGTGAGCTCGGGGAACGTCGGTACGGCTTTGGGCTTGGGCCCCCTCTCGCCCACGATGAGCTCGCCGTCGCCGATATAGATAGTCTTCTTCTTACAGATTTCGTAGAAGTTGCGGGCACGCAAGATGCAGTTGGGCATCTTGCCGTAGTTTTCTTTATAGAACGCCGTCTCGATGAGTGCGCGCTCGATGGTGAGCGTGGTGGGCGTGTCGATACTCTCCTGACGCAAGCGGCGTACGCGCTCGTTCATGCCGCCTTCGTTGGCGGGACAGGTTAAGGGAAATTTCATAGATTCTTGGCTGCTTCGACCTCATCGGCCGTCATAGGTTTGATTTTATGCCCCAGACGGCGGGCGCCGTCGGGGGTGATCAGATAGTCTTCCTCGTTACGAATGCCGCCGAAATCCCGCCACTTGCGCATCTCGTCGTAGCAGAGGAAGTCGCGGTGGAGCCCCTGATTCTCCCAGAGGTCCATCAGCTGCGGGATGAAATAGATGCCCGGCTCGATGGTGAATACGAATCCCGGCTCCAGATCGCGCCCCAGACGCAGGCTCTTGAAGCCGAACTGCGTGGACTTCTCCCGACCGCCGTAGCCGACGTATTTCTCGCCGAGGTTCTCCATGTCGTGCACGTCGAGCCCCATCATGTGGCCCAGACCGCAAGGGAAGAACATGGCGTAGGCGCCGCTCTCGGCGGCATCGCGGGCGTTGCCCTTCATCAGCCCCAGACCCTTGAGCCCTTCGCTGATGGTCTCGGCGGCTTTGAGGTGAACATCGCGGAAGTTCACACCGGGCGCCAGCATACCGACGGCCGCCTGATGGGCGCCGTAGAGGATGTCGAAGACCGTGCGCTGCCGCTCCGTGAAATGCGCGCCGACGGGCATCGTGCTCGAGAGGTCGCCGGCATAGTGCAGAGGACTCTCGCCGCCGGCGTCCACCAGCAGCATCTGCCCCTCCTGCATCAGGTTCTCCTGACTGTGGTTGTGGAGCGTCTGTCCGTTGACGGTGCAGATGATGGGGAACGACATCTCGCATCCGCCCATGAAGGCGGCTTTGCGTATCTCGGCGGCCACTTCGCACTCGCGCATGCCGGGACGGCAGGCCTTCATGGCGGCCACATGCATGTCCACCGAGCGGTCCACGCCGATCTCGATCTGCTCCACCTCTTCGGGCGTCTTGTGGTTGCGCATGTCGGCCACCGCCATGATGAAGTCTACCGAAGGCTCCGCACCCCAGCGGGAGAGCATCAGCTCGTGCTCTGCCCTGTAGGCGGGGAGCGTGTGCACCTTCTGCCCGTTCTTCAGGGCTGCCGTCACGTATGGTTCGAACTCCTTTCGGGGACGCACGTCGGCGACACCCGCCAGAGCACTCATCTCGCGCTTGGTCGGCATGTCGCCCATCCAGACGATGTCGTCGATGGTCAACTCGTCGGCGAAGATGATGTCGCGGTCGTTGTCGATGTCGATGAGGGCGCACATGCCGGCGTAGTCCGAAGCGAAGTAGTAGAGCACCGTGCTGTCCTGCCGGAAGGCGTAACCGTTGTCGCGGTAGTTCATGCCGACTTCTTCGTTGCCGATGAAGACAAGCAGGCCGCTCCCCACCCTCTTCTTGAGCTCGGCCCTGCGTTTGATATAGGTCTCTTTAGCGAAATATTTCATAACCTTTTAATCCTTAACCATTAACATCCGCCCGAGGTGAGCGCAGAGCCAAACACGCTTGAGCTCTGCCGAGCCGAGAAGGATGTCTGTGGAACAAAGTTACACGAACCGTTAACCATTACTTCAGTCCCGCTTTGAGCGAACGGATCACGGCGGAGGTGAAGTCGGCGTGGTCGAGCTCGTTGAGCCCCTTGATGGTGACGCCGCCGGGCGTGGTCACTTTGTCGATGGCCTCTTCGGGGTGCCACCCGGTCTCCTTGAGCAGCGACACGGCGCCCTGCATCGTCTGCAGCGCGATCTGCTTGGCCTGAGCGGGATAGAAACCCATCTCGCAGCCGCCCTGCATCTGGGCCCTGATGTAGCGCATCACGTAGGCGATGCCGCACGAGGCCATCATCATGCCGGGCCCCACGAGGTTTTCGCTCACGGCGAGCGTGTCGCCCACGATATCGTAGAGGGCCTTTACCTTGGCGAGCGTCTCGTCAGTGGCGCCTTCACCTTTGGCGATGAACGACATCGAGGCGCCGTATTCGGCCGCGATGTTGGGGATCACGTAGCAGAACTGCCCCTCACGTCCGAAGGCTTCGGCAAGTTTGCCGGTGGTGAAGTTGGCGGCGTCGCTCACCACAATCTGCTTCTCCAAATCGAGTGCGTCTTTTATCTCACCCAGCACGGCCGGCATCAGCCAGGGCTTCACCACCACCACCACGATGTCCGCGCCCTTCACGGCTTCGGCATTGTCCGTCGTGGTCGCGAGTGCGGGATACTTGCTTGTGAACTGCGCCAGCAGCGCTTCATTCTTGTCGGCCACGGCGATGTGCTCCACCTGGCCGCTCTTGGCCCAGCCGTGAATCAGGGCTCCGCCCATGTTTCCGGCTCCGATAACTGCTATCTTCATTATTCTATAATAGTAATTTTCGCGACAAAGATACGTCTTTTTTTTCAATTAAACCGTTTTTCTCCCCGAAAATATAAAAACAATCAACTCCCCTCTCCCAACTCTCAACTATTTTCCGTACCTTTGCATCCGTTTAGCACTGAAACGGATATGAAAACACTGATTGACGCGCACACCCACACCGTGGCGAGCGGTCACGCCTACAGCACCATACAGGAGATGGCACGCGCCGCCGCCGACAAGGGCATCCAGATTCTCGCCATCACGGAGCACGCGCCCTCCATTCCCGGCACCTGCACACCCATCTATTTCCGCAACATGCACGTCATCCCCCGCGAGATGTACGGCGTGAAGCTGCTCATGGGCGCCGAGCTCAACATCCTAGACACACGGGGCACGCTCGACCTGGACGAGCGCTACTATGAGAAATACCTCGACCTGCGCATTGCCGGCATCCATCAACTCTGCTACACCCCCGGCACGCCGGAGGAGAACACCGACGGCATGATTGCGGCCATACGCAACCCCTGGGTGCAGATCATCACCCATCCGGGCGACGGCACCGCCGAGCTGCTCTTCGAACCCATCGTGCTGGCTGCCAAGGAGTCGCGCACGCTGCTCGAGATCAACTCCTCATCGCTCATCCCCTCGCGCCACAAGGAGAAGGCGCGCCCCAACAATCTGGAGATTCTGCGCCTGTGCAAGCGTTACGAGGTGCCCGTCATCCTGGGCAGCGACGCCCACATTTCCTTCTCCGTGGGCGACTACCGCTACGCCTGGCCCCTCATCGAGGAGACCGGTTTCCCCGAGGCCCTCATCGTGAACGACAAACCCGACTTTTTCCTCCGTTACATCGACAAACGTGGTTAAGGAAATGACCAGCGGGTCGCCCGCCCGCCTCATCCTCTCCTTCGCCCTGCCCCTGATGCTGGGCAACGTGTTGCAGCAGGGCTACATGCTGGTGGACGCCGCCATCGTGGGTCGTCTGCTGGGCATGAACGCTCTGGCCGGCGTGGGCGCCTCCTCCAGCGTGCTGTTTCTCATCCTGGGCTTCAGCATCGGCACGACGGGCGGCTTCGGCATTCCCGTGGCGCAGCGTTTCGGGGCGCGCGATGAGGAGGGCGTGCGCTCGCTCTTTCGCCACAGCCTGCTTGCGGGCGGCGTCATCGCCGCGGCGATGAGCCTCGTCTGCTGCCTCTTCTGCCGCAGCATACTCCGTTGGATGGATACGCCTGAGGAGATCATGCACGAGGCCTGGCTCTACCTTTTCGTCACCTTCCTCACCATCCCCTGCAACCTCTTCTACAATCTGGAGGCCTCCGTCATCCGGGCCCTCGGCAACTCGAAAACGCCCTTCTTCTACATGCTGCTCTCGGCCGTGCTCAACATCATCTTCGACGTGCTTTTCATCGCCGTGTTCCACATGAACACGGACGGCGCCGCATGGGCCACGGCCCTCTCCCAGCTCATCTGTATCGTGCTCTGCTGGCGCTACATGCGCGAGCGCCTGCCCATCCTTTGGAGCGAAGCGCCCTTCCGCCCGCAGCGCAGTGAGGTGCGCACGCTCCTGGGCCACGGCGTCCCGATGGGCCTGCAGTTCAGCATCACGGCCATCGGCAGCGTCATGCTCCAGAGCGCCAACAACGCCCTCGGCGTGACCTGCGCCACCGCTTTCACCGCCGCCATGCGCATCAAGATGTTTTTCATCACCCCCTTTGAGAATCTCGGTGTGGCGATGGCCACCTACTGCGGACAGAATCTCGGCGCGGCCCGCCTGGCCGGAGTGAAGATTGACGGCAACAACCGGGGCTACTATTTCAGCCGGATTCATCGGGGCATCAGGGATGCGATGGGCATGATGGCCGTCTACGGCGTCGCCACCATGCTCCTCTTATTGCGGGGCGCCCGAGACATCGCCATGCTCTTCATTCCTGCCGTTGAAACCGGGCTTTTGGATCGCGCCGAGCTCTTCCTCCACTGCTCCTGCGTCTGCTACCTCTTCCTCGGCACGCTGGTCATCTACCGCTACTCGCTGCAGGGCCTCGGCTACACCCGTCTGGCGATGTTCTCCGGCGTGAGCGAGCTGCTGGCGCGCGTGGGCATCTCGTTGTGGATTGTGCCCCTGTGGGGCTTCCTCGGCGTGAGTATCGGCGACCCTTCGGCTTGGGTGGCTGCCGACTGCTTCCTGCTGCCCGCTTTCTACATCGTCATGCACCGTCTTCAGCGCAAAAACTGAGCCGGGGACTGACGTTTGCAGCCTTTCCACACTAATTTTTCTGCAGATTTTTTGCCGTTTTGACAAAATATCTTATATTTGCATCCAGAAAAGGACGTACCATGAAGAAACGGATCACCATGATGATGCTGTTGGCGGCCGTTGCGTCGCTGGCCCTGCTGTCTCAGAGCACAGTCTCCGTAAAGGGTAAAGCGTCGTTTTACCACGACAAATTTCACGGACAGCGCACAGCCAGCGGCACGCCTTACCACAAGGACAGCTTGACCTGTGCACACCGCAAATATCCCTTCGGCACCATGCTGAGGGTGAAAAATCTCGGAAACGGCAAGGAGGTGATTGTGAAAGTCATCGATCGGGGGCCTTACTCCCACTACGTCATCGACCTCTCTCGGGCTGCCGCGCTGGAGTTGGACATGATACGCAAAGGATTCGCCAACGTGGAGGTCTCCGTCAGCACGGAGGGTCGTGTGCCGTTCAAGCCGATGCCGGACACCCTGCGTCTGTTGCCCATCGCGTTGCCCGACACCTTCCCCGCCTTCGTGCCTCCCCCAATCGGCGTGCTGCAGTAGTTTGCGTAAGAATTTCTAACGCAAACAAATCATATTCAAACTGAGGCTTAAATATACCTGACCTCGTTGCCGATGCCGCTGAGGTACTTCTGCCATTGATACTGTGCGATGACGACGGTGCCGCGGCAGTCGTTGGGATGAAAGCTCAGGCTCGCAGCCTCCTGCAGCTCCCGGTCCAAAAACAGGATCACGTGGTCCGACACGTCGTTGATAAGCCCGAACGGCGACACGCTGCCCGGCTCCAGTCCGAGATACTTCATCATGCGCTCGGCAGAGGCGAACGAGAGTTTGCCGCATGAGGGCAGTCCCTGAGCCTGCAGGGAGGCCTTGAGTCGCGCCTCAAGCTCGTGTATGTCCAACTCCTTGTCGCAGGGGAAACAAATCAGATAGTGCTGGTTGCCCTTATGGTTGCGCATGAAGATATTCTTGCAATGCACCGACCCGTCGTCGTGCCACCATCTCTTCGCCTCCTCAATGGTCCTGCCCTCGGGGTGGCTGTAGCAGGTGTATTCTATCCCGTGCTCCCTGAGGTATGCATATACCGCTTCTTCTCGTGTCATCTGTCTCCCCCCTACTCCTCCACCAGGCGGCCTGCGGCCTTGAGATAGGCCACGGAAGCCAGGTAGCGGCGGAACTGCGCCTCGATGCGGCGCTGCCAGGCCTGCTGCCACAGCGCTTGAGCCTCCAAGAGGTCCGTCAGCGTCTCCGTGCCGGCCTTGTACTGCTTCTCCGAGAGCTCACGGTTGAGCGTGGCCTGCTCCAGGCCCTTCTCGGTCAATGCCACCTCCTGGGCGCTCTCCTCCAAATTGTTGCCCTCCTTGGCCAACTGAAGCTGCATCAGTTCTACATAGTTCTCACGCTCGAGCTCCACCTGCTGCGCCTTGACCTTGGCCGCCTTCGTCTTGAAATAGTCGGCACCGAAGTGGAAGATGGGCACAGAGAGCGTCACACCGCCGGCAAAGCCCCAGCTTTCCAAGAGCTTACGGCCGTTGATTTTCACACCGTTGGTGTAGCCGTAGTAGGCCAGAAGACCCAGCTGAGGCAACCAGGCCGCACGCGAGACATTGACCTCTTGACGAGCCACCTGAGCCTGCGCCTCGAGCATGGCATACTCCGGACGCGAGGTGACGTCGCTGCTGCCGCTAAGCAGGGCGGCATCGTCCACACGCGGATACTCTGAAGAAACAGAAACACGCGATGAAAGCGGCATTCCCGTGACATGACAGAGGTTCATCGTGGCCAGACGGATGGCGTTTTCGGCCTGCGTCAGCTGCAGTTGCACCTCGTCGAGCTTCACCTGCACCTTAAGACGGTCGTTCTGCAGCTTCACGCCGTTACGCACGGCACTCTCCACATTGCTGTCGAGCTGCTTGAGCAGCACCAGATACTGCTCAGCTACCTTCTTCATCTCCGTGGCCTTGACCACATTGGCATAAGCCTGATCAGCCTCCTCTATCACCTCGGCACGCGTCTTGCGCTCATTCTGGCGGGAAGCCTCGAGAGCGAGCTTCGACATCTTGTAGCCGGCAATAATCTTGCCACCCATAAAGATGGGCTGACGCAGCATCACGCCGCCGGTGTACATCCAGCCCAGCTCATACTCCAGAATGGACTGGTTCGTTGGCAACGTGTTGAGCACGCCGGGAGCCAACTGCTTCAGCTGCGCCTGTATCGGGGCCGGAAGACCCGGCATGACGGTGGAGAGCATACCGGCCGCCGTCTGGCGGACATTCATGCCGAGCGAACCGTCGGTGTTGGAATAGCCGGCCATACCGGTCAGAGAGATGTTCGGGAAGAAGAGACCCAACGTGGCTCGCTTGGTGTAGCGGGCGGCCTCCGTGCCGAGCGCTGCCGACTGGAGTGTCTTATTGTGTTGCAAAGCCAGTTCGCGGCACTGATCAATAGAGAGCATTTGCACCTCGTCCTGGGCAAAAAGAGGGAGAGATAACGCGATAAAAACGGGAAATAACAACTTTTTCATAGTATTATTCTGGTTTGACGTCAAAAAACATTGCATAGAGTACGGGAACAAAAATGAGAGTAATGAACGTGCCGAAAAGCAGGCCGCCCATGATAGTGACAGCCATACTGCCGAACATAGCATCGGTAAGCAGCGGGATCATACCCAATATTGTGGTGAGGGAAGCCATCATCACGGGACGCAGACGCGACTGAGCGGCCAAAACGAGCGCCTCCATCGGGGTTTTGCCCTCAGAAAGCTGCAGGTCAATCTCGTCCATCAACACGATGCCGTTCTTCACCACCATGCCGATCAGACCCAGCGCGCCGACGATGGCGCAGAAGGTGAAGGTCATTCCCGAGGCAAGCATCGTAGCCACGACGCCGACGAAAACCAGAGGAATGGTACAGAAAATGATGGCCGGCTTCTTGGCGTCACCGAAGAGCATGATCAAGATGGCTACCATCATGATGATGGCCATGGGAAAGTTCTGGAAGAGGTACTTCATGGAGCGGTCGCTGGCCTGCTTCTCACCCATCCACATGCGGGTGTAGCCCGGGGGAAGAGGAATTTGGTCAATCTTGGCAGCGATGGCCTT
>ONSH01000021.1:23197-30904 GCA_900320435.1 uncultured Prevotellaceae bacterium | reverse complement strand
CATCTTGCGGGCGGCCTCGTCAATGCTGGAGGCCTGGACCATATACCAGTCGTGGACGAGTGTCATCACATTGTGGTACCAGCAGATGTGGCTCTCGAGGATCTCACCCGTGCGGGGGTCGCTGACGTGGGGGCCATAGGCGTTCTCGATGGGAGAAGCCAGATAGCGGATTACGCTGTAGCGCGCATCCTCCATCGACATGGTGGAGTCGCCTTCGGGCCACTCCTCGGCCCGGATGGCATTCTTCCAGCCGGCCTTCTCAAAAGCCTTCTGCCAGTCGTTGACGCCCTGAATGAGATAGGGGCGCCAGCGCTTGGGCGTGGCCGGATCAATATAGTAGACGATGGGCTTTTTGGGCTCGATGAGCTCGCCCGCAGCCATCTTGTCCCAGTCCTCGTCGCTCTTGGGCTCCAGACGCCAGCGGCAGACGAACTGCTTGCTCTTGACGCGTTGCTGGTCGTCGGAATACTCCGTGAAAGCATTGGTGAAATAGCCCACACGCGGGTCGAAATAGCGGCGCAGCATGGGCACTTCGGGCAGGAGGATGAAGCTCACGTTGAGGCGGAAGGTCATACGTCCAGTAGAGGCGGCCGAGGGATTCGACGTGCCGCGCGAGACGAAGGTCTTGACCATCTGCACCTCCACGTTGCCCGGGAAGCTCTTGATGTCCTCAATATACGAAAGGCCGCTGTGGACGCCTGTCATCGAAAGCTGCTGCTTGGCGCGCTCGGAGAAGCCCAGGGCGGGAGCGTCCTCCAGGAAGAACTGGTTGACCTTGATTTTGCGGGCCTTGTCCTTGTGCTCCGTCACCTCAAAGAGGCCGATGATGGGATTCTCGTTGGCCACCGTCACGGCGCGCGAAATGCGCTGCGTGGTGTCGGCCACGTTGACGGTCATGCGGGCGCGAAGCACCAGCATGCTGTCGGGGTTCAGCTCCCAGAAGACGGTCTGCTCCTGCAGCTGCTCGCCACCGTATGCGCCAGTCTCGGAGGGCGTGGAGATGAAACGTGTGGTAGTGAGCATGTCCTTGCCCAGGAGGCTGTCGGGCACCACAAGCACCCAGTCGCGTCCCACCTTCTCTGCACCCATCAGGCCCTTGCGCACGACGCTGGGCTTGGGCGGCTTTTGCTGCTGTCCGCGGTCGCGCTGTGCGAAAAAGGGCAGGGCAGAGGCGAGCAGCAGAGCTACAAAAACAATCTTTTTCATATATAAGGTTTAATATCCAAATGCGTCCTCCAGGCGCTGTCGCTCCTCCTTGGTGATGAGGATGACGGAGCCGTGACGCGGTGTGAAATTGCCCTCGGTGGGCGTGTCGTGAACGTGGGTGAAGTGCTGCAGGTCTTCCGACTCGCAGAACTGGTAGTAGCCGTCGCTGTAGCAGTCGTACATCAGAATCCACTTGGAACTGTCGGCCAGCTGGAACACACTGGAGCCCTCGACGGGGAACTGGCCGGGCTTGTTAAGGTGTTTCCACTCAATCTCGTAGGGGCCGGTGAGGTTTTTGGAGGTGGCGCGCATCACACCCTGACGGGTCTTGAAGCCATTGTTATCCACCGATCGGCCCTCGTCCTTGAAGAAGAGGACGTACTGGTCGTTCTTCTCGTCGCGCACGATGTCGCCGTCAATGGCTGCCTTGCCGAAGTCGAAAAGCAGCTTGGGCTCCGTGATGTTTGTGAAATCTTCGTTGGCGTAGCTGTAGAAAATCTTAAAATAGGGCTGATAGAAGGGTTTCTTCTCACCCGTCTCCTCATCGCGGATGCTGTCGTTGGTCTCGTACTCCCAATCGTGACGCCCGATGCTGTAGTAAATCATGTAGCGCTGAGAATCGGGGTCCCAAATGGTCTGGGGCGCCCAGACGGCGTGCAGATTGTCGCGGTCGTGACCCTCAAGGTTGGGGAAGCGCGAGGGGAAGTCGATGGCCTTGTGGTCCCAATGAATCAAGTCGGTGCTCTTCATGAGGATGAGACCGTCGTTGCTCTGCCAGCCCAGAGAGGAGCGCATGTCGGTGAGCACCATGTAGAAGGTCTTGCCGTCCACGCCGCGTATGAGGTGCGGATCACGGATGCTCCCCGTCAGGGCAATGCTGTCGGAGAGGACCACGGGCTTGCCGTCGTTGAGGCTGCGGTAGTTGAAGCCGTCGTCGGAGATGGCATAGCGTATCTGCTCTCCTTCTGGGGTGTTGTTGGAGAAGAAACAGAAGAGATAGGAAGTTTCGGGAATCTCTTTTTCCGTGGTGCACGAAACGGCCAACAACAGAAGAGAGAGTAAGGGTAGAAGTGTTTTTTTCATTGTTTTAAAGGTATTTTCGTTACAAAAATAGGAAATAATTGTGAATTACACGGAATAAGACGGCCTTTTTTTGTACTTTTGCACGGTAAAACAGGAAACGTGCGCTATTTTATCACTTTAAGTTTTGACGGAAGAGCCTATCACGGCTGGCAGATACAGCCTAACGGCACTTCGGTGCAGGAGGTTCTGAACCGTGCACTCTCCACACTGCTTCGCCAGGACATCAGCGTGACGGGAGCAGGACGCACCGATGCCGGCGTGCATGCCCGCACGATGGTGGCCCACTTCGACAGCGTAGCGAATCTGGACTGCGGCCAGCTGGTCTACAAGCTCAACAAGTTGTTGCCCCGCGACATCGCCGTGAGGGAGGCAGAGCCAGTGGCCGACGACATACACGCCCGGTTCTCTGCTACGGCGCGCACCTACCACTACTATGTGCATACCGGCAAGGACGCATTCCTTGAGGGCCGGTCGTGGATGGTGACCTTTCCGCTCGACTTTGACCGCATGAACGAGGCCGCCTCCGTGCTGGCTGAATACGAGGATTTCACCAGCTTCTCCAAAGTGGACACCGATGCCAAGACAAACCTCTGCCGCATCACGGAAGCCCGGTGGAACCGGGTGAAATTCGGCGAGACGGACACGGCGCCCGTGTGGTGCTTCACGGTGACGGCCAACCGCTTCCTGCGCAACATGGTGCGCGCCATTGTGGGGACGCTCGTCGAGGTGGGGCGCGGCCGTATGACGGTGGATGAATTTCGCCGGGTCATCGAGCGTCGCGACCGCTGTCAGGCCGGTGAGAGCGTGCCCGCCTGCGGCTTGTACTTATGGGATATACGATATGACAGACCCTAAAAGCATACAGATAAAAGACTACAACTATCCGCTCCCCGACGAGCGCATAGCCAAATATCCGTTGCCCGAGCGCGACAGCTCCAAGTTGCTGCTCTACCGGCACGGCGTCATCGGCGAAGACCGCTTCTTCCGTATTTCGGAGCATCTGCCAGAGCACGCGCTCATGGTGTTCAACAATACAAAGGTGGTGCAGGCCCGCCTGCATTTCCATAAGGAGACCGGCGCGCAAATCGAGGTGTTCATCCTGGAGCCGTCGCAGCCCGCAGAGTATCAGGAGAACTTTCTGAGCCGGGGACAATGTGAGTGGCTCTGCCTGGTGGGTAACCTGAAGAAATGGAAGGGCGGCACGCTCTCGCTCCTGCTGCCTGGCGGTGAAGAAGTGACGGCCGAACGCCTGGGTCACGAAGGCACCTCGGAGCGCATCCGCTTCAGCTGGACTGCGCCGCTGACTTGGGCCGAGATTCTGGAGCAGGCAGGCGAGCTTCCCATCCCGCCTTATCTCAACCGCAAGACGGAGGCTTCCGACCTCACTACCTACCAAACCGTTTATTCGCGCATCAAGGGCAGTGTGGCCGCCCCGACAGCCGGGCTGCATTTCACAGAGCGCGTGTTGGAGAGTCTGAAAGAGAAGGATATAGAGCGCGAAGAGGTGACGCTGCACGTGGGTGCCGGCACCTTCCGCCCCGTCAAGAGCGAGCAGATCGGCGGTCACGACATGCACACCGAGCATATCGCCGTCAATCGTCACACCATAGAGCGTCTCGTGGCCTACGGAGGCAGCGCCATCGCTGTGGGAACCACCAGTGTGCGCACGCTGGAGAGCCTCTACTACATGGGGCTCAAGGCCGAAATACTGATGCAGGAAGGGCGCGACACGGGCGAGGGTGAAGAACTGCACGTGCCCCAATGGATGCCCTATGAGACAACAGCTTCGGAAGATACAACTGAGGCGCTTTCCGCATTGTTGCGCTACATGGAGAAGCATGCAATGGAGGTCCTGCACTCGTCCACGCAGATTATCATTGTGCCGGGCTATGAATTCAGGGTGGTGAAGGCGATGGTGACCAACTTCCATCAGCCGCAAAGCACGTTGCTGCTACTGGTCAGCGCCTTCGTTCACGGCGACTGGCGCAGCATCTACGACTACGCGCTCGCCCACGATTTCCGTTTCCTTTCTTATGGCGACAGCAGTCTGCTCATTCCTTAACACCTGACGCTCTCCCGGAGCGAGCAGGCGCGTCTTGGCAAAGGCTGTCAGGACGCCGTCCTCCCACCACATCACCACGTGGCGTCCCGGCCGTTTTCCCGTGTTGGTGACGGCGATGCGCCCGTCCGTCAAAATCTCCTCCCTGAAAGCGGAGTAGGAGAGCCCGTGTCCGAAGGCATAGGCCGGACGGCGACCGCTGTCGCGAAAAGCTCTGTAGCCCACGCTGTCGCGCTCGGCGTAGAGCGTCACCCGTTCGTCGCCGAAATGGCGGGTGGAAGGAAGGTCTTCCAGGCGCTGCGGCCAGGTCATCGTGAGGCGTCCCGAGGGGTTAATGACGCCTGTCAGCACGTCTGCCGCTGCAGCGCCGCCCTCCTGTCCGGGACACCAGACGAGGAGCACGGCATCGACCAGATGACGCCACGAGGCGGTCTCGATGGCGCCGCTGACGTTGAGCACAACGACGGTCTGGATGCCCCTCATGCGGGCCTCTTGGGATACCTGTTGCAGCATGTCGCGCTCTTCTCGGGTGAGTTCGAAATCGGTGGGCTGGCGGTCGCGCCCTTCACCGGCCTGACGTCCGACGGTGATGAGGGCGATGTCGGCGCTGTCGAGCGCCTCCGTGATCCATTCGCGCTTCAGGGGCATCTCTTTGAGGGCACCGCGTCCGAGGAATTTCTGCATGAAGCCGAAGCCTGCGGCCTTGTTGCGGTGGGTGTTGCCTTGGGCCCAGCGGCGGTATTCCGCTATCAGTCGTGCACTGACACAATGGGGCAGGGCGTCGGAGAGGTTCATCTTGTAAGCGGCGTTGACATACCCGCTGCCCGTGCCGCCGGCAACGAGGTCGTAGGACGATGCTCCGAAAAGCGCCACACGGGCCTCGGGGCTGAAGGGGAGTGCGCCGCCTTCGTTGTGCAGCAGCACGAAACTCTCGGCAGCGGCCCGTCGGGCGAGTCTGGCGTGATCCTCTAGATGGGGCTCTCCGGTGGCTTGCAGACCCCGTGCGCTGCGCGTCTTGAGGACCATTTGCAGCACACGCCGGGCACAGGTATCCAGCATATTCTCCCCGTTTTCAGCCTGAAGGAACGCCCTTCTGAGCTGACGTCGCTGCAGCAGGTCGCCCGGCATCATGAGGTCGTTGCCGGCGGCAATCTGCCGGCGGGTGTTGCGGCGGAAGGTCCAGTCGGTCATCACGAGACCCCTGTAGTGCCAGCGACGGCGGAGCACTTCGGTCAGGAGCCAGCGCGACTCCTGAGTGCGCTCGCCGTTGAGCATGTTGTAGGACGACATCACCGTCCAGGGGTCGCTCTCGCGGATGGCTATCTCGAAGGGGCGCAAATAGAGTGAGAAGAGCGTGACGGAATCCACGCGGGAGTCGTTGTGCATGCGCCCCGTTTCCTGATTGTTGCAGGCGAAGTGTTTGACGCAGGCGCCGATGCCTTTGCTTTGTATGCCGCGCACGGTGGCGGCGGCCAGTTTGCCGCTCAGCAGCGGGTCTTCGGAATAGTATTCGTAGTTGCGTCCGCAGAGCGGAGAGCGCATCAGATTCATGCCGGGAGAGAGGATGATGTCAATGCCGTAGGCGGCGGCTTCATCGCCGATGGCGGCGCCGACTTCCTCAAGCAGCGCCGTGTCCCAACTGGACGCCAGGCAGCAACCCACAGGAAAGGCGGTGGCGTAGGCTTCACGCTTCTTGCCGTTGCGTTTTTGAAGAGGCTTGATTCTCACGCCGGCCGGTCCGTCGGCCATCACAACGGATGGAATGCCAAGCCGCTTAACGGCATGCGTCACACCAGCGGCGCCGGGCACTCGTTGTTTGCCGCAAAATGGAAGGTTGAAGCCGCTGAAGAGGCTGCCCCATCCACCGCCGATGACCAATTGCACCTTTTCTTTGTGGGTCATCTGGGCGAGCAACGAATCGGCATCCGTCGCCCGAGCGGTGAGTCCGCTCACTACGAAGAGTAAGAAAAGAAAGCAGCTTTTCATAGCACATATTCCTCCACAACGGCGGCGATGCCATCGTTTTCGTTAGAGGCTGTGATAAGGTCTGCAGCGCGGCGCGCATTCTCTTTGGCATTGCCCATCGCCACACCGAGGCCGGCGTAACGGATCATGCTCACGTCGTTGTCGGAATCGCCGAAAGCCATGATTTCTTCGCGTTTGACGTTCATGTGCCCGGCAACGGCCTCGAGACCCTTCATCTTGCTGATGCCTGGCGCCAGACATTCCAGGAAGAAGGTCTCGGAGAGACAGAAGTCCATTTGCCCCCGCAACTCCTCCGTGAGTGCATCGCGCAGGGCGGGCATGATGTCGGGGTCGCCTACCAGCAGGCCTTTGTAGAGCGGCCCCCGGGCTTCCGTGAGAAAGTCTTCCGCCTCATGCACGGGCAGACGGTTGTTGCGTCCGGAATACTGCACGTATGGACTGGAGGCGTCGGTGGTGAGCACGTGGGTCGGCTGATAGACAACGAAGGCGCAGCAGTGCTCTTCGGCCCGCCGGAGTAGAAGGGGCAGCAGGGTAGTGTCTATCGGCTGGGAGAAAATGACGTCGCCCGTAGCGCAGTCGTGCACCAGAGCGCCGTTGTAGCTGATGAGACATCCGCCGTAGTCCTTCATCCGCAGTTGCTCCACCAGATGGCGTGCGCCCTCCACGGGGCGTCCGGTGGAGATGGCCAAACGAACACCCCGCCTCTGAGCCTCCATGAGCGACTCAAAAGTGCGGGGTGTGATGATTTTTTCTTCGTTGACCAGCGTGCCGTCCAAGTCGGCGGCCAGGAGTTTATACATGCTTTTCTTCGAGATATTGGGCATATATGCGTGCCGCCGTTTCCACTATGCGCACGCACGGACGTTTTTTATAATAGGTCTCTGTCCGCGCTTCGGGAGTGGGTTGGGTCATGTTGTCCGTCACCTTGTCTCCCTGTCGTCCGAGTCCGAGCAGCTCCTTGCAGAGCAGCGCTCCGTTTTCTTCTTTGAAGCGTGAGGCCAGGCGCTGCACCTCTTCGTAGTTGCGTTTCTTGAGCTCGGCACTGGGGTATTTCATCCCTTCCGGATGTGTCTCCAGGCCGCAGAGCAAAAACATACCGCAGGCTGCCCCGCAGGTTTCCCTCATACGACCGATGCCGCCCCCGAAGGAAGCGGCAATCATCGACATCTGATCCTGGCTGATGCCGTAGAGGTCGGCAAAGGCCATAGCCACGCTCTGGGAGCAGTTGTAGCCCTCCTTGAACAGGGCTATGGCCTTTTCAACTCTTTCCTCTGAGGTCATTTCACAAGATACTTTTGACCGTTCTGAACGTAGATGCCGGGCTTCGTCGGACGACCCACATAGACGCCGCTGAGCGTGTAAGCTTCAGTGAG
>ONSH01000021.1:0-23117 GCA_900320435.1 uncultured Prevotellaceae bacterium | reverse complement strand
CTCGTATCCCAATAGTAGCCGGTGGGCAGTTCCTGCAGGTCAAAGGCGAAGTTGCTGCCCAGACTGATGTTGCCGGCATCCACCAGCTTGAAGCTGGGCAGGTTTTTCGGCACTACACCGCTTCTTGCAGAAGTGTTGTAGCTCAGTTTGAAAGTGCCGCTGAGGGTCAGTGTACCGGTGGTGCTGATGGCGCTGAATTGCGCATTCTTGTAGATATACATCTCGCAGCTTGCACCGTTATTGATGGTAATGTTGGCGCTGCCACCGTTCAAGGTGCCGATAGTCTTCGCCTGCGAATCGCCGACGGTCAGCGAGCTGCCGCTTTGGAAGTTCATGCTGGCGCCGTTGAACGTGCAACTCGTCACAGACATGGCGCTGCCGCTCTGAGCCGTAATGGAAGAGCTGCGCAGCGGGACTTGAGGGTCAGCGTGCCGCTGCCCAGATCTGCGCCGCTGGCGTTGTCCAGCACCAGACCGCCGTTGACGTTCACGGCGCGGGTGATGTTCATGCCTGGGCCAGTGTAAGTCATCGTGCAGCTGCCCACCTTGTTGAAGGTGCAGTAGTTCGTCGCGCTGTTGTCGTTGATGCGGCCGGCAAAGGTGAAGTCCTTACCCAGGTTGTTGCCGAGGTTCCAGGTTACGTTGCCGCTGACGGCACTGCTGCTATTGTAGTCGCAGGCCGAGTTGGTCAAATCACCGCTGCCGGTCACGGCGCCGATGGTGTAGGTGTAGCCCGGCGAGCTGGCGGCTGCGGAACCGTCTGCTATTTGCAGCGTCATCTTGGGTGCATTCATATTGCCTCTCAAGGGAAGCCAGAGGCTGGTGTTGTGGACGATGGTGCCTTCAAAATTGTTCCATCCGCTCTCGATGCGTACGCGGCTCACGCTGTTGCGGGGCACGATGGTCAGTGTGCCGCTGCCGGTGAGAGCATTGGCGTAGCCGGTGTAGTAGGAATAGGTCAGGTGCCATGCGGCTGACTTGCCTTCGGGCACGTAGATGGGATGCGCTGTATTTTGGGCGTCGTCATACAAGCGTGCCGCCCTGAAGCTCGAAGGGTTTGGTCGTATTCACCGACAGTGCAATCGAACCGGCGGTCATAATAATTTTGCTTACCGTGGGGGCTACGCCCAGTTTGAGGTTGCCCGCACCGCTCTTAGTAAGCAGTGTGCCGGTGATGGCCTTCTGGGTAGTGAAGCCAGAGGCGTTGTTGATGACACCACCCTCAGTGCCGCTTGTGGTGATCACGCTGCCGCAGGTCACCTCGGCGGTGGTCTTCAACGTGCCGCCGTCGGATAGGGTAATCTTGGGAGAGCTGCCGGAGGTGTAGGCGCCGAGTGCGCCGTAAGCGCGCGCTGAGTTGCTGAGCGAGTTCACAGTGATGGTGCCGCCGCTGATGGTGGTGGCGCCCGTGTGCGTGTTGTCGGTCAAGATGGTTGTGTTGCCTGTGCCGCTTTGGTTAATCTTGGCAGTGCCGGTCAACTTGCCTGTGCCGGAGATTGAATAATTCTTGCTGCCGATGAAGTTCAACTCTGTGGGACTCAAGTCGCCCTCCAACGTGATTGCTGTTACGGTAGCGGCATTGTCGAAGTTCACCACATCGCCGTTGACAAAGATGTCATCCACATCCACGTTCTTGAAGTTCTCAGTCTGAGCCAGGTCCCAAACGTTGCTCTTGCTGCCCTGCCAATATACAGTGGTGGGCTCGCGCATGTTGTTCACCTCCAGGTAAATCTTGCCATTGTCTTCTACGAGGGAGACTTTCTGGTCTTTGATGCCTTCCAGTTTAATGTCGCTCAGAGCGCCTTCCATCTCTTCAGGGATTACGCCCAGTTCGTAACGTCCGTCGGGCAGCAGACTCTCGCTGCCGGCATAGTGAGGCACGATTTCGAAGACGGGCTTCAGGTGCTCGGGGCCGTAGTTTAACCATTCGCTGGATGTTTTGGTCTCAACCGAAAGCAATTTGACAACGTTGAGTCCGTCCACCTTTTGACCATCGGCATAGACGTCCAGTTTTACGCGGCTGCCGAAGCGCAGCATGAGGGAGTCTGTCGTCAGGGTGCCCAGTGCGTTCTCGCCGCCGGGGTTCACGCTGGCGGCATACTCGGCCTTGATGCAGCGGAAGCTGCCTTTGGAGTTGAGTGTGGTGAAGCGGTTGAGCCATGTGGTGCTGTTGAGCAGTTTGCCGTCGAAGTTCAAGGTGCCGGCCCAAACGTTGGTGCCGCCCGTGTAGGTCATATTGACTGCAGGCAGGATCAGGATGCCGTCGCCCTGCTTGGCTAGCGTCATACCCCCGGTGAAGGCACCGCCGCTTACCGTACAGGTATAATAGGTGTAGTTAATCAGCGCCGTGCCGTCGGTCTTCGAGCTGTTGGTGCCCTGCACCCAAGAGGGCACGTTGAAGGTAGCCACGTCGGGGTTGGCGCCTTCGGCTATGGTGATGTTCGTGTTGCCTGTTTCACACACGATGACGTGCTGCCCGGCATTGTCGGTGGAGATGGTGCCTCCGTTGGCGATTTCTGTGCGTCCGGTCATGGTGTATGGAGGAGGAGCCATTGTGATGCCTTCCAGTTCTCCGAGGAAGAAGCTGGCGTGGGGCGGCTGGTTGTAACCTACACACTGCCACACCATCGCGTTGCGATACTGATGATCGTGCCACAATGTCGGGATGCGGTAATCGGTGGGGTAGGTTGTCGTGTAAATGCGAATCGATGCGTTGTCGCCGCTGCGAACGACAATCTCTTCACGCCAGTCGCCGAAGATGTCGGCCAGGGCGCAGGGATTGTTCTTCGAGTCGTTGTTCAGTTTGCAGCCATTCGACTGGAATACGCGACCTTTCGTCGTGTGCCACACTACGGCATCGCGTTCGGTGCCCGGGCTATCGAGGATGCCTTCCAACAGGTCGCCTGTCCAGTAGATGCGCTGGTTCAGATGGCTCCAGAAGAGACCGTCGTTAGTGCCGCTGGTAGAAGGCACGTTGGCGCCGATGAGCTCCTTGTCTTTCACGGTGGAGATGAGGCCGGTGTTGGTGCTTCGTCCCATGCATCCGGGGAAGTAGTTGGAGAAGTTGCCGCAGAGTGCGCGTCCGTCATCGGATGTGCCCACCGAACGATAGTAGATTTTCGAGGTGGTGGCGTTGCGGAAGTTCATATTGGGCTCGTCCTCGTTGCAGGCGAAGAATTCCAAGCCTTTGCGGTAAGGGTCGAGGTCGCCGCAGTGCTCTGCGTCGCCGTGTCCCAGGCCGGTGGTGGAGAGGCCCTTGCCGTTATCGTCAATGACCATTGAGCCGAACACGATTTCGTCGCGTCCGTCTTCATCTACGTCGGCAATGCCGAAGTTGTGGTAGCCGTTGCCAAACCATGGGTCGCTCCATCCGCCGTTGTTGGCCCAACGCCAGCGCACGCTGAGCTGATGTGTGGCGGGATCCACGTTGAGGGCGCACATCTTGTGGCGTGTGTAACATCCGCGTCCGAGGAAGATGCTGGGATGACGGCCATCGAGGAAGGGAGCGCCGAAGTAATGCTTTGAGGAGCGGTGTCCCGTATCGGCTTTACCCCATGCGGCGGCATATTCGCTGCTTGTGGCATTGAGCGGATCGGCGGCTTCACCTGCTTCGAAGCGAGGCAAGGGATAGGCCATCGGGGTGAAGGCCGTTTTCGATTCGGCACCGTAGGGCACGCCGGTCAGACCGTTGATGTAGATGAGATATTCGGCACCCTGGTGGGTGTATTCGTCTCGGGGAGCCACATAGTTCATGTTGCCGATATTGATATCGCCGGCAGTGGTGTGGAAAATCATGTTGTCCGCACCGCGCATGATGCCTTCAGCCTTGCCGTCCTGATCCCAGTCGAACATCACGCAGTCCCATTGCTCGTCGGGGCCGGCCATCATGTTCGGGCCAAGATCAATCCACCAAAGCCGTTCGCCTTTCAGATTGTAGCACTCGTAGTGGTGGAAGCAGGTCGTATTTGAGCTGCTGCGGATGTCTCCTGTGTAGTTGCGTTTTACGAGGAATTCGGTTACACCGTCACCGTTCACATCGCCCAGCGAGATGTCGTTGATGATGTAGTCGCCAGTCACGTTGTTGCCATTGCGGTCTACCACGCTGGCCACGTTAAACTGGATGTATCCGTCGGGGAAATAAGTGGAATAGGCAGATTTAGCTTTCTCCACGCCCTTCACCACCGGAGCCACTTGGTAGGCGCCGCCGGCGCCACCGGCAGCATCCAGATAGTTGGAGGCTTCCAGACCTTCGGCAATCAGACTGCCGTTCTTGTAGAGGTTGTAGGTCACGCCGTAGTATTCTTCGGCGAAGATGCGCCAGGTGACTAGGTTGCCCGATCCGGAGGGAACGGCCACCAAGCCGCGATCCAATACGTCCGTCTTACGCTGTGCATTAATGCCGACGGTCACAGCCAGCATCAACAGAAAAAGGAAAAATCTTTTCATGATATTTATGTTTTTTTTGTTTCGTCAGAGATATTCGGGCAGTTGGTAGAGCTTCGTGCTGTGACTGCCTTTCACCAGTATCGTGCGCCCCTCCAGGGGTTGTGCTTTCAGCGCTGCGATGACGTCGTCCACGCTTTGGAATCTGCGGGCCTCCTTCATCGTGTCTTCCGGCCACTCTTTGCCCACCAGCCAGGCTTCGCAGTCGATGTGTTGCATCACTTCGGCGTGCAGGCGGGGGCTTTCGGGCCCTAATTCGCCCATGGCGCCGAGGATCACCATGCGACGCTCGGCTTCGATGTGGCTGAAGTTTTCCAGCGCAGCCGTCATGCTTGTGGGGTTGGCGTTGTAGGCGTCCACGATGAGGCGGTTGCGTCCGGTCTCTTTGTATTCCGAGCGACCCAATTTGGGTTCGTAGCCGGTCAAAGCCTCCACCGCTTCATCGGGGCCGACGCCGAAATGGCGTCCTACGGTGAAGGCGGCGCGGATGTTGGCGATGTTGTAGGCGCCGATGAGGTGTGTGGCGAAGCTGTGTCCGTCCACACGGCAGTGTACAAACGGGGTGCAGCTTTCCACCTCGCCTGCCACATAGGCTTCTGTGCGCAGATTTCTCTCCGCCGCCATTGCCATGAGATCGGCGTCATCGCCGTTGACGAAGACAAACTTGCCTCTTGCGGCCAGGTCGTCGTAGAGTTCGCCCTTGGTCTTCTTCACGCCTTCAAACGAGCCGAAGCCTTCCAGATGAGCCCGTCCCACATTGGTGATGAGGCCGCAGTCGGCCTTCACCAGATTGCAGAGGAAGGCGATCTCGCCCGGATGATTGGCGCCGGTCTCCACTACGGCGATGTCATCGTCGGAGGTGATGGAGAGCAACCGCACCCGGTATTTCTTCGAGAGCACGGCGGCCAGCAGTTCCTTGGTGGTGGTCTTGCCGTTGGTGCCCGTCACCTGAATCACGGGGATCTTGAGCTGCGTCCGGTGATAAGCCGCCAGCTTCTGCAGCGTGGCGAGCACGTCGTCCGTCACGATGTAGCGCCCGTCGCCCTCGGGGGCCACAGAGGCGTCGTCCACCACAACGGCGGCGCAGCCTTTCTCCAGCGCTGCTGCGGCATATTGGTTACCGTCGAAGCGCTCTCCCTTGAGGGCGAAGAAGAGCGAGCCTTCTCCGCAGGTCCTCGTGTCGGTAGTCACCCGGGGGTGACGAAGATAGATATTATAGAGTTCTTGTATGCACATATCTCGTGCAAAATTAAAAATAAAATGAGGAAACGGAGAAAAAAGCAAGAATAAAAAACCTCTTAAATAATCATTTTGCAAAAAAAGTCCAAATAAATGTGAGTACAGGCGCGAGTGTAAACAAAATTTTTATTAACTTTGCGGCCAGTGAAGGCATCGATTAACATCAGGGGTCAACTCTTCGACCTCTCCGCTCCTCAGGTGATGGGTATCCTCAACGTGACGCCCGACTCCTTCTACGCCCCTTCCCGCATCTCCGGTGACGAGGCGGTGAAGGCCCGTGTCAGGCAGATTCGCGACGAGGGTGCCTCGATGATCGACGTCGGTGCGTGCAGCACCCGTCCGGGCAGCCAGCCCGCCTCCGAGGGCGAGGAGATGGAGCGCCTTTCCCGCAGCCTGCCTCTGGTGCGTCGGGAGTGGCCCGAGGCGATTGTCTCGGTGGACACCTTCCGCCCCTCGGTTGCGGCAGAAGTCTTGGAGCGCGGATGGGCCGACATCATTAACGACGTCCGCGGCGGCTCCGATGAGATGACCGATGTGCTCTCCCGTTTCCGTGCGCCCTATGTGCTGACCCAGCCCGACTTCCGCCGAATGGGCGAAGCGCTGGAGCGGCTCCGCGAGCGGGGTGTGGCCGACGTGATTCTCGATCCCGGTTTCGGCTTCTCGGGCGGCGTGGAGAGCGACTATCGTCTCTTTGCCACCTTGCCGGCGCTCGTCAGCGAATTGCGTTGTCCCGTCCTCGTCGGCGTGTCGCGTAAAAGTATGATCACCAAGCCGCTGGGCATCACATCCGAAGAGGCGCTTCCCGGCACCGTATGTCTCAACACCGTTGCGCTCCTCAAGGGTGCATCCATCCTCCGTGTTCACGACGTCCGTGAAGCGGTTCAATGTGTCATGTTATGTTCGAAGTTGGTGTAAAAGATATTCTCGACATCTTCCTTGTGGCCGTGATTCTCTTCTCGTGCTACAAGCTCATGAAGCAGTCTCGCTCCGTCAACATCTTCTACGGCCTGCTGCTCTTCATCAGCTTCTGGATCATCATCTCCAAGGTGGTCGAGATGAAGCTTCTGGGCAGCATCCTCGATCAGGTGGTCAGCGTGGGCGCCATCGCCGTCATCGTACTCTTCCAGGAGGAGATTCGTCACTTCTTTTTCCGTTTGGGCACTCACGAACGTGCCAACCGTTTCATCAACTTCTTCCGCCCCAAGAAGCAGATTACGGGCGATGCCGGCGAGGAGTTTCGCCATTCGCGCTCCGAGGTGTCGCCCATCGTGCTGGCCTGCCTCAATATGGCCAAGAATAGGGTGGGGGCGCTCATTGTGATGCAGAACGACCTGCCGCTGGGCGACTTCGTCCGCACCGGAGAGCGCATCGACGCCATCCTTTCGCAGCGCCTTCTGGAGAACATCTTCTTCAAAAATTCACCCCTTCACGACGGCGCCGTCATCATCAATTCCGACCGCATCGTGGCGGCTTCGTGCATCCTGCCCGTGTCCCACGATCTGGATATCCCCAAGGACTTCGGTCTGCGCCATCGCGCCGCCAAAGGGCTCTCCAAGGAGACCGACGCTTTGGCTGTGGTGGTCAGCGAGGAGACGGGGCGCATCTCCGTGGCCTACGACAACGAGTTCAAAGCGCGTGTCAGCGCCGAGCAGCTGGAGCAAATCCTGATGAAGGGCCGCATATAGCCTGAACAAGAAAGCAGAAAGTATAAACAACAATAACATATTACGCTATGAGCACATTAATGCAACAAATCATCCAGCGCGCCAAGTCCGACAAGCAGCGCATCGTCCTCCCCGAGAGTCTTGAGGAGCGCACCCTCACCGCCGCCGATATGGCGCTTGCCGACGACCTGGCCGACATCATCCTCATCGGCCCTCGTGCCGACATCATGGCCCTCGGCCAGAAACTCGGTCTCACTCATCTCGACAAAGCTACCATCATCGACCCCGCCACCAGCGACAAGACGGAGACCTACGCCCAGCTGCTTTTCCAGCTGCGCCAGAAGAAGGGCATGACGCTCGAATTGGCCCGCAAGCAGGTGCTTGACCCTCTCTACTTCGGCTGCCTCATCATCAAGAGCGGCGACGCCGACGGTCAGATCTCCGGCGCTCTTTCCACCACGGGCGACACGCTGCGTCCTGCCTTGCAGATCATCAAGTGTGCTCCCGGCATCTCCTGCGTTAGCGGTGCGATGCTTATCATCTCTGAGCGCACGCAGTACGGTGAGGGCGGCGTGCTCGTCTACGGCGACGTGGCTGTGACGCCCATGCCCGACGCCTCGCAGTTGGCCCAGATTGCCGTCTGCACGGCTCAGACGGCCAAGAGTGTGGCCGGCATCGCAGAGCCCAAGGTGGCCATGCTGTCGTTCTCCACGAAGGGCAGCGCCAAGCACGAGGTGGTGGACAAGGTGGTGGAAGCCACCCGTCTGGCCAAGCAGCTCGACCCCACACTCGACGTCGACGGCGAGCTTCAGGCCGATGCAGCCCTTGTGGCCGCTGTGGGTGAGAAGAAGGCGCCCGGCAGCAAGATAGCCGGTCATGCCAACGTGCTCATCTTCCCCAACCTCGAGTGCGGCAATATCGGCTACAAGCTGACCCAGCGTTTGGGCGGCGCCGACGCTATCGGCCCCATCCTGCAGGGTATTGCCCGTCCCGTCAACGACCTCTCTCGCGGCTGTTCCGTGGACGACGTCTACAAGATGATTGCCATCACCGCCTGCCAGGCGCAAGACGCGAAGTAAAGTTTAAAGTTTAAAGTTTAAAGTTGATGAAAATTTTGGTATTGAACTGCGGAAGCAGTAGCATCAAGTATGCACTTTACAATATGGACGACCGCAGCGTCGTCACCTCCGGCGGCATCGAGAAGATCGGCCTGCCCGATTCCTTCATCACCGTCAAGCTCAACGGCGAGAAACACAAGATGGAGCGCCCCATCGCCGAACACACTGCCGGCGTGCAGTGGATCTTCGAGGTGCTCACCTCCGGCGACTACGCCGTGCTCAAGGATCTTCACGAACTGGATGCCGTAGGCCACCGCATGGTGCACGGCGGCGAGAAGTTCAACAAGAGTGTTCGCCTCACTCCCGAGGTGATGGCCGACTTCGCCAAGTGCAACGACCTGGCGCCGCTCCACAACCCCGCCAACATCAAGGGCGTCAACGCCGTCACCGCTCTGCTGCCCGAGATTCCCCAGGTCGGTGTGTTCGACACCGCCTTCCATCAGACGATGCCCGACTACGCCTTCATGTACGCTCTGCCCTACAACCTTTATAAGGATTACGGCGTGCGCCGCTACGGCTTCCACGGCACGAGCCACCGCTACGTCTCCCAGCGCGTCTGCGAGTTCCTGGGCATCAAGCCCGAGGGCACGCGCATCATCACCTGCCACATCGGCAACGGTGCTTCCATCGCCGCCGTGAAGGACGGCAAGTGTGTCGACACTTCCATGGGCCTCACGCCCCTTGAGGGTCTCATCATGGGCACCCGCTCGGGCGACATCGACGCCGGTGCCGTCACCTTCCTCATGGACAAGCTCGGTCTCGACACCAAGGGCCTCTCCAACCTGCTCAACAAGCAGTCGGGCCTGGCCGGTGTGAGCGAGCTCTCGTCCGACTTCCGCGACATCCTGGCCGGCATCGCCGCCGGCAACGACAAGGCACGTCTGGCCAAGGAAATGTATTGCTACCGCATCAAGAAGTATATCGGCCAGTATGCCGCCGCTATGGGCGGTGTGGACGTCATCCTCTTCACCGGCGGCGCCGGCGAAAACCAGTGGGAGGTGCGCGAAGGCGCCACGAAGGGCCTGGAGTTCATGGGCGTCAAGATGGACGTGGAGAAGAACCGCGCATGTCGCGCCACCGAGGCTGTGCTCTCTGCCGCCGACTCCAAGGTCACCGTCTGCTGCATCCCCACCGACGAGGAGCTGATGATTGCCCTCGACACGCAGGCGCTGTGCTGATTAAGGGTTAATGGTTAAAGGTTAAAGGTTAAAGACCTGAAACCTGAATCTTGCATCTTGAAACTTCTTCTCTTGGGGCCGTCGGAACTATCCGGCGGCCTGCATTTTTTTGCAAAAAAAAGTATCTAAAACGTAAAAAACGAAGTGTCGGAGACATTTTTTTTGCAAAAAAACGATATTTTTTGACATATTTTTTGGCAGTTACGCGCCCGTTCCGTATCTTTACCCCCAAACTTAAAGCTCTGTGCCATGAAGCATTTACTACAAAAGACGTTTTTTGCACTCTTCCTGTCGTTGGTCAGCGTTGTCAATTTTGCGGCTGACGACTTCACCGTTGAGCGTGCTGTGAACCTGAGTCAGTTGGACTCATGGGACGACATCAGCCAGTTCCGATGGGAGGAGATCAATAACGGCATACAAGACAACCGCGCCGAGATGGATGCCCTCAAGGAGGTCTTCCGCGACCCCGCTCCGAAGGACACCGTGGGCTTCTACAAGCAGATCTTCGACGCCCGCGACAACCAGTATATCGTCCTGCGTCTGGACAAGGCTCAGGGCAACCGGCCTTTCCACATCCGCGTGACCTGCATCAAGAGTACAACAGACCCCACGAAGAACAACACGAGGGTGTTCTCTGCCAATAACTACGCCTACATCATGCCGCCCATCAGCGAGAACCAGATCGAGGTGAAGATCTGGCCGCAGGGCCAGGGTGAGGAGACGGCGAAGATCTACACCTTCTTCAGTCACGGCTACGGTTCGGCCTCCGTGCGTTCGGTGATGCTCGACAAGAGCCGCATCGTCGCCGGCGACTACACCTTGCAGTTGATCCGCTACAACAGCGACACGCAGCTGAGCGACACGGCCTATATCAAGAATATGGTGGTGGACAAGCTCTACACCTTCTACGACTACGACGGTGGCGACCTGATGGAAGCCTATCTGATGGCTGACAATTTCAAGCGCATCAAGCTCGACCACGAATGGTGGGCCATGGATGCCGTGACCCACGTGAGCGACAACACGGTGTCGGTGAGGACGGGCCCGTCGATGCCTTATCGCCAGCACAAGCGTATGGAGGCCCCCAACCCCACATATCTTGACTCGCGCCTCTTCTCCTATCACGACACGCTTTGGGTGCATCTGTACTGTGACAACGTGCCTTACATCGATAAGAAGGATCTGACGATTCATGCCGTGAGTGCCGACACCACCAACAAGCCGACGGACAAACGTTTGCTCGAGTGGAATCTGGATCCTATGACCAATCGCCTCTATGTGCTGACCGACGGCGAGCCCGCCACCATCGAGTGCTACCGCGAAGGCTTCCTGCCGAAGCTCTGCATGTATCCCGGCTCCTACAACCACGTGACGGGCATCATCGACAGCGACAGGGAGGAAGTGGACATCTTCCTGGAGAGCATCCCCGAGCCCGTCACTTCGCCCAAGGTGACTTCGTCGATACTCTCGACGCTGACGCCCACGGTTGATTGTCGCGGCGACTTCTACGTGAGCAGCATACAGTCTTCGGACATCCTGCCCGTGCAACTCAACGAGACGGTGTACTACGACGAGTTCGGCTCACACAAGGACACTACGAAGCTGGCCGACGGCAATAAGTATATGAACTACGCCCGGATGGAGGTGGCCATCGTCGCCCCCAAATCCTATGAAACCGCAGCTACCATCACGCTCATAAAGGCGAAGAACGACGCTGAGGAGAACGCCATCCTCAATGATAACCTCGGCGGCAACACGAGGCCGATCACCAGCAAATTTTACGACTACAAATACTGGACCACGAAGTTCGACCTGGGCGGCTATCTGGACATCAACACCTCCGGCCGTCCCGCAGTAGCCTTCGACGGCGATACGGTGCGCACTCTGCCCATCCTTTACAACAGGTATCTCGACCTGAACAAGATACAGGCGGACGCCCGAGCTGCGGCCGAGGAGCAACTCAAGGGAGACGAAGCACAGAAGACGGCAGAGAAATTTACGGAAGACTTGGCGCCCGACGCCATAAGCCAGATGGACTATATGATACCTCTGACGCCGCCGTTCTACGTTCGCATCGGTGTTAACACCGACTTCTTTAAGACCAAGAAGCTTCAGCTGTCATTGGCCGCCGGCGTCGGTGTTTTCTACAAGTACGACATGGCCAATAAGGAGAGCAGAAGCTGGCCCAACGAATCTCAGACCAACAGGCTGTCGATAAGAATGTCCGATGAATACGAGTTCTACGAAAAAGACCTGTCCCCCAAGATTGAGTCTTTGGTCCTCGGTGGCAAAAAGGACAAGGCGAACTACAATGCCGACGTCTCGCTCTCTGCCTGTGCGGAGTTGTATAAGAAGTACTCCATCCCGCTGACTGTGGACGGAGACGATTGGAAGCAGTGGTTCCTCGGCATGCAGTTCATCGACGAGGCCGGCTTGCACGCCGAAGCTGCGGCTAATGTCCGCTTCAACTTCAACTTCTCCAACATGGTGCGTGCCCTTGGCGATATGAAGAGTATGCCCAGTGCTGTTTCCAACTTCAGCAATTGGCTGAGTAAAAACAAGCTGGTGAGTGCGGTTTCCGACCTCCTCGGCCCGAAGGTGACGGCCGGCGCAGGCGTGAGGCTCAACATCAATGCGGGGATTTTTGCCTTCGACAACACGAAGGAGAGCAACGATCCGCTGAAGAATCACATCCTGGCCTTCAAGTTCCTCGGCCAGGCCTACGTCAACGGCCGCATCAGGGCCAAGATAGACGCATTCATCGCCGGTGCCGAGTTTGGACTGACGGCGGGTGCCGGTATTACCTTCAAGTACGCCGGAGGCTCCCGAATGGATTTGCACAACGACTTTTCGGGCAGCGCCTGGAACTGGTATGCCGGCTTGGGTGCCTACTACAAGGTGAAGGTTCTCTGCTGGAGCAAGCAGAAGAGTTGGGACCTTCTGGGCGATATGTCCGCCAAGGATATACTCATCAAGCCGACGGACTACAGGAATCCCTTCCACAAGAATTTTGTTTACTACCTGAGCGATGATGACGATCCCGACGAGCAGCCGGCTCCCGCCGCCGCTCTTCCGGGCGAACTGGTCAGCCGTTATGCCGACATCAACCAGCCGGTGAAGTTCATCGCGGGCGGCGACAGCATCATTTATCAGGGCTATCGGGACAATGTTGTCTCCCCCAACAATATGACGGTTGAGGTGGCCTCTTTGGGCAATCCCACCACCATCTCCGACTGGCAATCGGGCGGCTGCACCGACTACGATGCCGCTTCCGTGCCCGGACTCGACCTGGCGGTGATGGAGCAGGCCACGGCTAAGATTCCCCAGGAGCAGCTCGATGATTCGCTGACGCTCGACGTGACGGTGAACCAGGCCAGCCGCCTCTACGACCTCTACTACACCAAGAAGAATGCCGGCACCAAGTGGTACAAGCCCAAGCCCATCTACGGTTCGACCGAGACCACGTCCTTCAAGCCGCGCCTGGCTGTGGCCGATGACGGCAAGGCTGTCGCCGTCTGGCAGGAGGGCACCTTCGAGAAGGCCAGCTGGGTGCAGGAGGGAGACACCGTGCAGCTGAGCGACCTCCTGATGAACGGCCATCTGATGATGTCGCGCTTCGACGGCAACGAGACCTGGTCGTCGCCCGTGCAGCTGGCGGAGGTCAACGAGGGTTTCTGTCTGAAGGACTACAACGTCGCCTACGACGGCACTTCGGCCTTCATCGTGGCGCGCAGAGGTGTTTCAGGCGCTCCGGATGAGAACGTCGGCATCACGGTGGACGGCAACAACAACGTCGCCACTCAGACGCTCGACTACACCGAGGAGCCCGTGCGCCTCAGTCGTGTGGGCGACTACAACCTGATGGCCTGGATGACTCTGGCCGACAGCATCACGAGCACCTCGTGCGTCCGCATCAGGAGTTACGGCATGGACGGTAAGGAAAAGAAGGGCATCAACTCTTCGCTCATGCTGAGCGGCACCAACATCGACGAGTTCGCCATCGTGCCCGACCTGGAGGCCAAGTCGCTCAACAATGTGGCGCTGCTTTGGCGTGAGCAGGTCCTCGAGAACGACACCGCGCGGATGCGTATCAGCGCTTCGCGTCTGGTGCCCAACACGGACGGCAGCTTCCATCTGGGCACGCCCATCACCGCCGTGCAGACGGAAGCCGGCGGCACCATCTACAGCTTCGACGGCTACATGACCAAGGAGAAGATCGACGTGTGCTTTGTGGGCGCCGACAAGGACGGCTTGCTTCAGCTCAACCGCAAGGCGGCCTACTTCGGCAACGCCTTCGGCTACACCGTGCAGTTCGACCCGGACGAGAATCAGGGCTTCCAGTGCGACAAGGATACGGTCTCACTGCTTGTCACCGTCACCAACTACGGCACCTCGACCATCAAGAACTGCGTGCTGACGGTGGGCGGTAAATACACTTATCCGCTCAACCTGACCGTGCCCGCCGGCGCCTCCCATCAGGAGCGCGTCAACGTACCTTATATCATGGGCCACGGCATCGACACCAAGATGACTGTGGACTACGACGACGTGCTCGGCCTCGGGGACGAGGAGATCTCGGGTGCGCGCAGCCTCGCCGACCAGCGGGGTCAGAACATCCGCGAGCGGAGCACGCGCATGTTCCACCCCTACAAGCCGGAGCTGAAGTGCTTTGTGGTGGCTCAGAGGGTGGACAAGAACGGCGACAACTACATCACCGTCTGCGTGCGTAACTACGCCCGCCGTCGCCTGCCGAAAGGCTTTGCCATCGTCGTGGGCCTGAAGGAGACTTCCTACGGCTCGATTGTTTACACCACGACAGGCAACGACCACATCAAGTATGAGACCAAGAAGCTGCTCTGCAACCCTGCCGATGATGACGGCGAGAGCGGGCATATGCACGACTGCGGCAGCTACCGGGCCGGCTACGTCACGCTCAAGGTGCCCGGCGTCACCGAGAAGGAGAAGATGTATGTCGGCGCTACGCTGGCCTACAAATTCGCGTTGGACGGAAAATACAGACGCACCCTGGGTAACACCTACGCCGGCAGCGACAACAGCGGCGTGGTGACGCTCTGTCCCTCGCCCGAGGTGGTGGCTGTGGACCGTGTCTTCAGCAACGACGATAAGACCTCCCGCATGCACGTGCGTCGCTCGGGCGACCGCCTGGAGGTGAGCGGCGTGAAGGCCGGCGAGCAGGTGCGCCTCTATCAGGCCAACGGCACCGTGTTGGCCCGCAAGACGGCCGGCGACGACGGCCGGGCCTTCTTCCCCGTGATGCAGCGCAGCGGCGTCGGGCTGGTTTCCTCCGGCGACGAGACAGTGAAGTTTGCGTATTGATAATTGACAATTGATGATGATGAAAAAGAAGATATGGACGATGCTGCTGGCGGCGATGGCCGCCGTGCAGGCCGGTGCGGTGGACATCACCGACCCCGAGTTGATTTGGGACGGCGATAAGATAGAGCCGCCCGCTGCGTATTGGGACACCAAGACCATCTACATCTACACGCCCGCCCAATTCGTCGGCCTGCGCGAATACTGGGGCGATTACGATGACGACGACCAGGGCTACAAAGGCTGGACCATCTACCTGATGAACGACATCGACCTCAACAACTGCAACTTCAACGACTATACTATCGGGTGGAACGACGACAACAAGTTCGCCGGCAACTTCGACGGAATGGGCCACACCATCAAAAACCTGAAAATCGAAGGAAACGACAATAATCGCGCGCTCTTCGGCAAGATAGACAACGGCAAAGTCATGAACCTCAAACTGGAGAATGTGGACATCCGTGCCGGCGACGGAGACGACTGTCACATCGGTGCCCTTTGCGGCAGGATGTACAACCACAGCACCATCACCCACTGTGCCGTGGTGGGAGGAAGCGTGAGGCAGTACGAAAGCGGCAACGACGAGTTTGGCGCCATCTGCGGCTATATGACCAACAACCACAACAGCATAGAATACTGTTATAGCGACATCACTGTGGAGGCCGACGCTCAGGTCGGCGGGCTGGTGGGTAAGATAGAGCAGGGCGATGACCACACCTGTGGCATCTTTCACTGTTACTTCAGCGGAAAAGTCATCCCTTATAGCGACGATTGCATTGGTGCCATTGCCGGTGAGCGTTACGGTCAGAAGCTGGTGAATAATTTCTACCTTTACCGCGATGACGGTGTGAGAGGCACCGGTTATGATGGTGGCAGCGGCGACCCCACCGGTGCCGAGATTGCGGCGTGCACGGAAGAACAGATGAAGCAACCCATGCTGTTCGGTATGTATAATAATGAATACGCCCTCTCGAGCGATCACTACGTCTATACCCTTAACGGCCATCCCGAGCTGAAGGTGTTCCTGCGCTACAACTACGGCGACTCGTTCTACACGACGAACGTGGGCCACATGGGCGATAACGTGGCCGACTCCATTCCCGGTTATGTGAGTGCGAGGTTCAAGACGGAGGTGGAGAAGCCGGAGCATGACGGCCAAATCACCGTGATGGAGGTCGCCTCCGCCACCGTAGCGGTCGAGAAGGCCATCGGCGCCACGGGTTCGGGCGACTTCGTCGTCAACGACAACTTCCACACCTATTTCAGCCAGATTCCGCTCACCACCACCGCCCTGGGCGCCAACGCCTTCGAGCCTCTGGGGCCCGTGAACCGCGTGCTGCTGCCCGAGTCGCTCGACAGCATCGCCTATCCCCAGCGCCACAGCGTGCAGCAGGCCTTTGTGCTCAGCGACGGCTGCGCCGGATGCGCCGTGCGCGACGAGGCGCTCTACGACATGAAACACCGCTACCTGCTCACGGCACCCAAGGCGCCCACCGTGCTCACCATCCGTCAGGAGCTGGCCGACAACATTGCCGACTACGCCTTCGAGGGCATGACGGGCCTCAAGACGCTCTATGTGGACACCTGGGTGGAGGCCGGCCGCCTGGTGGACGACGGCGACAACCCGCCGCCAGTCTTCGCTCTGATGGGCGAGCACGCCTTCGACGGCTGCCCCGAGGACCTCGACATCTTCATCAAGGACGGCACCCAATACCAGCTCTTCCTCGGCTACCAGTCTTCCGGCGGCCACGGCTACAGCAACGCCAACTATTGGAGCCGGTTCTACTCCGAGTATGAGGACGTCCCCAACCACATGTTCGCCTACTTCCCCGTCAATCGCAATCCGGGCGGCATGTCCACCCTGATCCTGCCTTATCCCGTGGAGCTGCCTGAGGGTGTCACTGCCTGGTGGTGCCAGTCCATCGGTGAGGGCAGGCTCAACCTCAAGAAGATACAGGGCGACGTCGTGCCGGCTCTGACGCCTGTACTCTTGGCCTACGAGGGCACCACCGAAACGCTCTATCTCTTCTTCTACGAGGGCACCGATCCCGGCTCCACCATCGACTACGAGGGCAACCTCTTCAAGGGCAGCGTCGATCCCGGCGGCCACAAGATGACGGATTCCGAGATGATGACCAACTTCCTGACGCTGGGGCGCCCTTCGTTTGATGATTCTTACGACCACCTCGGCTTCTACGCCTACCATCCGAAGAACAACACCCTCCCGTCTTACGTGGCCTGGCTGGCAATGAGCGACGTTCCCCAGCAGGGCCGCATGACGCTGCACTTCGACGACAACCTGACGGACGTCTTCGAGAGTGAAGAACTAAGAGTGAAGAGTGAAGAATCTGATGATGTGTGGTATGACTTGAACGGCCGCAAGTACACCGAGCGTCCCACGAAGCCGGGCCTCTACATCCATGGCGGCAAAAAGGTGATAATTGATAATTCATGTAACTTTGTTCCATAGACATTGCTCACGCTCGGCATAGCTCAAACAAGCTTGGCTCTGCTCTCGCTTAATCGCAATGTTGATAATTGATAATTGATAATTATGAAGCGCATATATAAAAAACCGAAATCTCGCGTAATCGTCTTGGCGCCAGAGAGTTTGCTTGAAGCTTCCCAGACGCCTCCGGCGCCTCCTATTGATCCGGGTAACAATACAGGAGACTCTTTCAGCCGCCCATCGGTCCCTTCCGATGACCTGTGGGATGAATTTTAAACGAACATCACAAAATAAATGATGAAAGCAAAATTACTTTCTATTCTGGCCCTCCTGCTCACGATGGTGACGCAGGGGGCAGGGGCACAGCAGTTAATACCGTGGATAGGTGGCAGCGGCACAGCTGAAGACCCGTATCTGATTACGTCGGAAACTGATTGGGATGCTTTCGCGCTTGCTCTCACCACGCAAACAACCTTTCACGACAAGTGCTTCAAGCTGACCGCTGACATCAGCGTGACCACGATGGTCAGCTATTATACCCCATCGGATGACGTGTACCCCTTCAAGGGCACATTCGACGGAGACGGCCACACGCTGACCGTTAACATTAACTCGGAGACCGACAATGTCGATGCGCCTGCCGCTCCTTTCGCCTATCTCAGCGGTGCCACGATACAGAACCTGAACGTGGCGGGCACCATCACCACCAAAGGCAGGCATCCCGCCGGCATCGCCAGTTTCGTGACCGGCGAAGGCACCACCACCATCACCAACTGCAGGAGCAGTGTGGCCATCACCTCAAGTTATGCAGCGGACATCGATGCCGGCGGCTTCGTGGGCCGGGTGAACAAAGGCAACACACTCACCATGAGTGAATGCGTCTTCACGGGCAGCATCACCTACACCAATGCCGACGGATGTGAAGGCGGCGGATTGGTGGGCTGGACACAGGAACTGGCAACGTCCACACTCACCAACTGCCTGTTCGCCCCCTCTGCCATTTCCATTATCAAATGGTCAGGAAGCCCCTTCAACATGTTTGCCATTGGCCATTATGCGAGCACAATCAACATCAACAGCTGCTTTTACGACAATGTGGCAGCAGGGATAAAGGACATCGGCACTCAAGGCAAGCCGTTTCCGACCGCCATCGCCGGCGACAGCGATTGGGAAGACTTCGCTACGGTGCTGGCTTTAGGCTACGAAGACTACAGCGGACAGACCGTGAAGCTGACCGGCAACATCAACGTGACCAAGGTGGCGGGCGCGATCGACCGTCCCTTCAAGGGCACATTCGACGGACAGGGCCACACACTCTCCGTTAACATTAACGTGGAGAGCGACGATGTGCACACGCCCGCCGCTCCCTTCGCCGAACTCTGCGGCGCCACAATCCAGGACCTGAGCGTAGAGGGCAGCATCACCACTAAAGGCATGCGTCCCGCCGGCATCGCCAGTTTCGTGGCGGACAACAGCACCATCACCAACTGTAAGAGCAGCGTGAACATCACTTCAAGTTATGGATCGGACATTGACGCCGGCGGCTTCGTGGGCCGGGTGAGTGAAGGCAAATCACTCACCATGACCGGCTGCACCTTCGCGGGCAGCATCAAATACAGCAATGCCTACGGATATGAAGGCGGCGGAATGGTGGGCTGGTTGCAGGACGGCGCATCTGCTGCGCTCACCAACTGCCTCTTCGTCCCGTCGAGCATCAGCTTCACCAACACGTTCACCTCGAATGATTTCAATACGTTTGCAGGCGGTTGGGGCTCGAGAGATTTCACCAACTGCTACTATAACGACGTGGCAGCAAACGAACCGAAAATCACCACCCCGGAGGGCGTGCAGATGCACAGCATCAGCGCAGGCGACAAAGTGACCCGCCTCGTCATCAGCGGCGACAGCACCGTGTATAAAGTCAGTGGCATCGCGGCCTATGCAAAAGGCTTCAAGTACGATAAAGTGTGTTACGCAGCCAACGGCGACGAAGTGCCCCTCTCGCTCGTCCGCAGTGCACCTTCCGAAGGAATTTACTTCCATCAGTACGTGGTGGAAGGCGGCGGCACGCTGGCCAATCCCGCAACAGATACTCCGACGCTGACCATGACCGATGCCAATCAGACGATCGGTGTGCAATGGCTGTACACGGAGGCCCCGTGGAGGCCGTTAGAGATGAAGACCCACGTCTGTCCCTATGAAGACGCATCATTGTCGGTGTCTTTTAACGAGATGAACAATCAAACGTGGGACGTGGAGAGCAAAACCTGGAAAGACGGCGACGGTGTCGGCTGCACGATAGAGGGTACGAGCCAGGCACAGAGCATCATGGGTATTTTCACCACCTATGTGTATGAGGCCAGCGTGTTGTCTTATTCGTCCATGAAACTGACGATGAAATACCAGCTGAGCAGCAAGAGTACGAGACATCCCGCTATGACCCGCCTCTACGCCCGCCAGGGTAATTACAGTGACCTCACTGATATGGCAGTGGATTTCACGACCAGTTCCGAACCGCAAGCAGGATCCGAATACCTGCTGGAGAGTTTCTACAACCCCTATGAAAACGGCGAGACGGCAAAGGATGCCGAGAAAACAACGGTGATCGAATTTGACAACCTCAACGGGAGTTGGTACAAGTCGGCCGTCTGTCATCTGCTGTTGACTCATGTGGTTGCATGCAAGGACGAGTTGAGTACATTACTGGTGGAGTGGGGGGCCTTCAAAAACATAGAGTACAACACCTCCTGGACTTACCGTTTGATGCTCTCCTACGACGCCAACGGCGGCAGCGGCACGATGAGCGGCCAGACGATGGACAACGTCGGACACCTGTCGCCCAATGCTTTTACCCGTGCCGGATACACTTTCCAAGGCTGGGCAAAGGCTCCTGACGGCGATGTGGTCTATGCCGACGGGGCAGAGATTGCCCCAACGGCAGACAATAAAGGCCCCGTGACGCTCTATGCCAAATGGAAGGAGGAAGAAGGCCCTGTTGTCCCGAGGGAACAAGGGCCGTGGAAACTGGTGGAATGGAGAACCATGAGTTGCGGCAACTCTGAATGTCCTGCGGTTGCTTTCAACAATATGAACAATGTGCATTGGGGAACAGTCGCAGTCCGGAACGACGAGAACGGTATCGGTTTTACCGTGACGGGAAGCAGCCCCGATAACGGCAAGAACGGCGTGTTCTCGCTTTACAGCATGACGAAGAACATGCCCTCGTATGCCAAGTGCCGGATAACATGGGGTTATCAGATCGGAAGCTTTAACGCGCACCATTATTCGAGAGTGCAGCTCTTTGCGCATCCTGATGCGGAGGCGCTCAAGGCAATGGACGCGGACTTTACGGTTGACGGCGAAAGCGGTTCCTGCACAGACCATCGTTTGGCGTACTTATATAATGACAAATTCTCCGACCAGCCGCTTTACAGTCCGCTCGACGGCAGCTATGAATTCGAGCTGGACAACATCAATGGCACGATCAATACGGATATGTCCCACTACCTCATGCTGACCCACGCCTCATCCAGTATTGAGGGACTTTCGGATCTGAATGAATGGGGTGTGTTCAAGCATCTGAACCTCACCGAGACCTGGACCTACCGCAGGGTCGTCTCCTTCAACGCCAACGGCGGTGAGGGCACGATGGATGATCAGATTATTGACAACAGCGGCACGCTGACGCCCAACAGCTTCACCCGTGAGGGTTATACCTTCGCAGGCTGGGCAACATCTGCGAACGGTGATGTCGTCTATGCAGACGGTGCAGAGATGACGGCCACCGACAGCAGCAAAGGTTCTTTGGCGCTCTATGCCAAGTGGGGCAAGGACATCATCCTCGCCGACAATGCCGACAACAGCACTGTCATCAGCGAGAACAACGGCCTCATGGCCAACGTGACGCTGCAGGGCCGCACGCTCTATAAGGATGGCGACTGGAACACGCTGTGCCTGCCGTTTGATGTCAGTGAGGGCAACATCATCCTCGAAGGCGCTACCGTCAAGGAACTCGATGTCGAGGGCATTTACGATACCGACAAGCAGACGGGCTACGATGCTTCTACGGGCACGCTCTACCTCTACTTCAAGGATGCCACAGCCATCGAGGCTGGTAAGCCATACCTCGTGAAGTGGGCGAGTGGTGACAACATCGTTAGTCCCGTGTTCACGGGTGTGACCGTCAGCAATGTTAACACTCCGGTAATCAGCGAGGACCATAATGTAGAGTTCCGTGGCAACTACAGCCCCGTCTTGCTTCCCGGCAACGATGCCAGCTACCTCTATCTTGGCACGCAGAACAAGCTCTACTGGCCCTCTGCCGACAAGACCATCAACGCCTTCCGTGCATATTTCCACGTGGATCTCGATGGTCAGACCCAGGTGCGCAACATCGTGTTGAACCTCGACGAAGACAATCCGACCGCAGTGGAAATGAAAAATGAAAAATTAAAAATGAAAAATGAGGCATCTGACGATGCCGTGTGGTACGATCTATCCGGTCGTCGCCTGACGGAGAAGCCCACCAAGAGCGGCATTTACATCCGTGGCGGCAAAAAGGTGAGTCTTTAACGCTAAACGATAACCGTTAATCGATAACCGAAAATGAAAAAGACATATATTCAGCCCGCCTGTAAGGTGATGGAGACAGAGTTTGAGAGTTGCCTGCTTCAAGCCAGCGAGGTCCAAGGTAACGCCGGTTTGGATCTGGGCGGCAGCGACTCGGGCTACGAAGGCGAAGGCCGTGCCCGCCAAGTCGTCGGTGTGGATTGGGACGACTGGGAGTGATGAGGTCTGATGTAAGAAGCAAATGGCCCCGCCGGAACAAATCCGACGGGGCTTTTTTTAAAAACGCCTTCAAATCTTGGAAAAATGATATTTTTATGCCATAATTGACTTGGAAAAGTGTAAGGAAATTGTTTTTTGGATCACGCTGAGCCGATAATTGCATTTTTTTTGCTAAATTTGCAGCGATTTGTTTTTCTGCACAGAAACCTCGTCGGGTGTGTTTAAAAGAAACAATCATCATCCCATGAAAAAACTATTCTCCCTCATCATCATCGCCCTAGTGGCCATAGGTGCTGCGGCGCAGCGCAGAGTGTGCATCGACAGCAGCTGGCACTTCACGCTGGACGACGGCAGCAGCGCCGTCACAGATCCCCGCGCGGCAGACGGATGGCGCACACTCTCGCTGCCCCACGACTGGAGCGTGGAGACGGAGGCGGCACAGCGCGCCGGTGGCACCGTCGTCGGTCCCTTCTCCACCAAGAGCGTCGGCGGATTTCAGACGGGCTTCACCGTGGGCGGTACGGGCTGGTATCAGAAGACCCTCACGCTCACGGCAGACGACCTCAAAGGGCGCACGGAGCTCTATTTCGAAGGTGCCTACAACAGGACGACGCTGTGGGTCAACGGACAAGAGTGCCCCGACAACGTCTACGGATACAGCAGTTTCCGCCGCGACATCAGCGGCATGGTGAAGGAGGGCGGGAACAACATCGTGGTGCGTGTGGACAACACGGGCAACAACACGCGCTGGTACGCCGGCAGCGGCATCTACCGCCACGTGTGGCTCGTGCGCACCGGACGCCTGCATCTCGACGAATGGGACAGTTTTATCCGCAGCGAAGAGAACCGCCGCATCATCCTCACCGCCACGCTGCACAACGAAGGCACGGAAGCCGCCAAGG
>ONSH01000007.1 GCA_900320435.1 uncultured Prevotellaceae bacterium | reverse complement strand
GGGGACGCTCAGTACGCTCCCATTACGTCCATGCCCGCAAAGATGTATTGGCCCATGGGCACAGGGTTTGTCGTGTGTTTTTTGGCCATAGGATGGCTTTTGGAAAAATATACGCCGAGCACTGTGCCCTGGTGGGATTCGTTCACAACGGCGCTCTCCGTCGTAGGACTGTGGATGCTGGCACGCAAGTGGGTGCAGCAATGGGTCCCCTGGATTGTTGTGGACATCGTTTCGGCCGGGCTGTATGTATATAAGGAAATATACTTTTTCGCCATATTGTACGCCGCTTATGCTGTGGTGGCTGTAACAGGTTATTTCGCATGGAGAAAGAAGATGCAGTGATTATATTGGGGGCCGGGGATTACCCTCGGCATGAAGTGCCGCAGCGCCTGCTCCGGAGTGCAGACCGTGTGGTGTGTTGCGACGGAGCGGCTGAAGAATACATCCGGAGAGAGGGCAAACTCCCCTGGCGCATTGTGGGCGACGGAGATTCGTTGGGAGTAGAGTTTAAGGAACGCTACAGGGAGATCGTCCGCTGCTTCAGCGAGCAGGAGAACAACGATCAGACCAAAGCGACGCTCTACCTTTTGGAGCACGGCGTAAAGGAAATCGTTTATCTCGGAGCCACGGGGCGCCGCGAGGACCACACCATCGGCAATGTGTCGCTTCTGGTGGACTATATGAACAGAGGGCTTCGGGTGAAGATGTATACCGACAAAGGCGTTTTTGTGCCGGCGAGAGACCGTTTTGCGGACGAAATGCTGCCGGAGGAGGTGAAAAACTCGCAGACAATCAGCATATTCTCTTTCGGAGCGGAAAACCTCCGAAGCAGCGGGCTCCAGTATCCCCTGCACGATTTGAACAGTTGGTGGCAGGGCACGCTTAACAGAATAACAGATAAGCATTTCACGATAGAAGCTGAGGGCTGCTTTTTACTCTACCTTCCTTACAAAGCGTGAGGAAAGAACTTTTTTTTTGAGGCTTGTGGGGCGTATTTCGCGAAAAAGTAGTAACTTTGCCGTCGATTTGCGACAATGGTATGTCTATGAAGCCTATTATAGCGCCTGTTGATGTAAGTGAGCTCAAAAAGGAGCTTACGCCCGAGCGTCTGTTGCGTCGCACCAATCGCGGAGATAACGAGGTGTATCTGATTCGTGCCGATGAGGCCCCCAATCTGATGAGGGAAATCGGTCGTGTCAGAGAGGATGCATTCCGTCGCGGCGGCACGGGAACCGGATTGGAGCTGGACGTGACGCCGTTCGACAAGACCTGTCTGCAAATGCTGGTGTGGAGCCCGGACAGCGAAGAAATCGCCGGCGGCTATCGCATGATTGAGGGAAGCCGTTGGCCGATGTCGGAGAACGGACAGCCGGATTTGGCAACGAGCCACCTGTTTCATTTCTCGGAAGAATTTCTCAAAGAATACAAGGACAGCACGGTGGAGGTGGGGCGCAGTTACGTGACGACCGGATATCAGCGCAATGCGCCCAGAGGGAAAAGCATCTACATCATGGACAACCTGTGGGACGGCATCGGCGCCTATCTGGTGCAGCATCCCGAGGCGAAATATCTGTTTGGCAAGGTGACCATACCGGCGTCTTTCAATTGTCGTGCCAGAGAAATGATGCTGTATTTCATGAAGCGTTATTTTCCGGCCAAGAAGCCTCTGATCACACCCTATAAACCGCTGGTAAAACAGTTCCCGGAGGAGGAATTCGAATCCTTGTTTAAGGATAAGGATTTTGAGAGCGGATACCGAGTACTGAAGCATGAAATGAAAGAATTGGGGGAGCGGATACCTCCGATGATAAATTCTTACATGATGCTCACCCCCACGATGCAGTATTTCGGCAGCACGGTGGACGAGACTTTCGCGGGTGCGATAGAAAGTGCAATCCTGATCACCGTGGACGAGATGTGCGAAGAAAAGAAGGCGCGCCACATGAGCGTTTGAGACTATGGGCGGATGGGCGTACAGGCTTTTCAAAGCATACTTTAAGATACTGAATAATCACCTGCTTTACAGGAATATATACATTCTTGGTAAAGAAAACATTCCAGAGGGTGACGGCCCGTTGATGGTTGTCAGCAATCATCAGAACAATGCCAATGACGCGTTGGGTCTGATTCTGATGTTCAAGAACCGGCAATTCCCGACCATATCGACCAGCGGCGTGTTTCTCGGAAAGTTGCCCTTCCTGAAGAGCTTTTTTTACGGTTTGGGTATGCTCCCCGCTTATCGTGCAGATTACGAGGGGCTGGAAAATGTAGACAAGAACATCGACTCTCAGGAGGAGATGAAGCGCCGTCTTTTGCTGGGTTGTCCGTTGATTATTTATCCTGAGGGCACCGGTCAGTTCGGGCGCTATCTCGGGCGTTTTATTCCGAACTATCTGCATATAGCCTTTCAGGCGGCAGAATCGGAAGGCTGGAAGCGTGACATCAAAGTCGTTCCTTCTGCCAATCACTACAGCGACTATTTCGACGTGCAGACGGAATTCATGATACGCGTCGGAGAGCCGCTTTCTCTGAGGCCGTATTATGAACGTTATCAGAGCAAACCCAGAACGACGGTGAGGGAAATCAACGAACTGTTGCGGAACAGGGTGCTCGAGATGATGCTCCACGTGGAGGATCGGGCGCATTACGACGCTATTGATTTCCTGAGGACAAGCGCCTTTGGCGATACCTTTGCCGGAGACTCTTTGCCCTTGCCGGAGCGCCTTGAAAAAGACAAACAGTTCGTGCGTTTGCTTCAGGAAAACGCGAATGATGAGTTTTATGAAAAGGTGATGAGGCTCAGGACTTTGGAGCAGACTCATTCCCTGAAGGATCAATGGGTCGCAGAGAACGTTGGGTGGGGCCGGTGGTGTGCCGGCGGACTGATGCTTGTATGCCTCCTTCCGTTGTGGATCCTCTGTCTTTGGCCGCATGCTTTATTCTATTGGCTGCCGACGCTTTTGCTGGGTGAGAACCTGATGTACACAAACACCTACAGGGTGCTGCTTAACAGCCTTGTTCTGGCTCCGGTTGCGGCAGTCGTAACATTTGGAGTGACAGCAGCCTTGGGCGTTTGGTGGCTTGGTGTGGCATGGGTTGCATTATGGCCGTTGCAGGCGCGATTTGCCTGGTGGATGTGGCAAAGATTGAAGCGGTGGAGAGGGCAATATTTTATTCTCGGGCATAAGCCGGAAATGTCCGAAGTCAAGGATGTGAGAGACAAAATCGCATCGCAATTGCTTTTTTTTAACGAAAATTGAGCTAAAGTCCCTTTTTTTTCATACCTTTGTGCACGAAAAGCGTGTGTATGGATATGATACAGGTAAAGAAAGTGTCAAACAATGAGGAGATGACGGCATTCGTTCGTTTCCCGTTTGCTCTTTACCAGGGGTGCGAACAGTTCGTTCCTGAATTGAACAGCGCCGTGTACGACACGTTTAATCCGAAGAAAAACAGTGCGCTTCGTTTTGTGAAAGTGCAGGCGTTTCTGGCCTGGAAGGGTGGTGAGGTTGTCGGCCGTATCGCCGGCATCGTGAATCCTGTTGCCAACCGGAAATGGAACACGAAGAACGTTCGTTTCGGCTTTATTGATTTCGTGGACGACCCGGAGGTGTCGGCAGCATTAATCAAAGCCGTGGAAGAGTGGGGCGCAGAGCTGGGCATGGAGTGTATTCAGGGTCCATTGGGCATCACAGACTTCGACAAAGAGGGTATGCTGATGGAGGACTTTGACAGAGAAGGCTCGATGATCGAAATCTACAACTACCCCTATTACCCGAAGCATATGGAAGCCTTGGGCTTTGAGAAAGAGGCGGATTGGTTGCAGATTCGGGTAAATGTGCCTGCAGAGGTTCCTGCTAAATACGCTCGTGTGTCGGCTCTTTCGGCAGAAATGTTCGGTCTGAAGGTTGTGAAATTCGGACGCTCTCAGTTGATGGGAGAAAAGGGGCGTGAGGCACTGCGTCTCATGAATAAATGCTATGAGCCTCTGTTCGGCTTCTCTGCTTTGACAGACGATCAGATTAATGATTTCCTGAAGCAGTATGTGCCCATATTGGACACCGATTTGGTGCCCTGTGTGGTGAATGAGGCCGGAGAGATTGTTGCGGCAGCAGTGACTGTGCCGTCGCTCTCGAAGACGATGAAGAAGGTGCAGGGGCATCTGTTGCCTTTGGGCTGGTGGCATATTGTGCAGGCGCTCAAGTGGAAACATGAGGAGACCATTCAATTGCTGCTGATTGCCGTAAGGCCGGACCTTCAGGGTATGGGCGTGAATGCGCTCATCTTTAACGACCTCATTCCGGTGCTCAACAAGAAGGGATTCCGCTTTGCTGAGACGGGTCCGCAATTGGAGGACAATGTCAAGGAGCTTTCCCAATGGAAGCCCATGAATCCCGAGGTGATTAAGAGACGCCGTTGTTGGACAAAGAAGATAGAAACAAGATAAGAAACAGAAAACCGAATTATAGTTGAAACAATAGAGAACAATGGAAAATAAAGTAGTTATCACAGGTATGGGAATCTGGTCATGTTTGGGCCAGACGTTGGATGATGTATGCAAAAGTCTCTACGAGGGCAAGAGCGGAATAATCTTTTCCGAGGAGAGAAAGGCTGCCGGTTTCCGCAGCGGACTTTGCACCAATGTGCCCAAGCCGGATCTCAAGCCCTTCGTTCCCCGCAACATGCGTATGTTCATGCCGGAGGAGGCTCAGTATGCTTACATGGCAACCAAAGATGCTTTGGAGCAGGCCGGCATAGATCAGGATTATCTGGATAAGCATGATGTCGGCATCATTTACGGTAACGACAGTGTTGCTGAGGCTACAATGGTGGCTTTGGACAAGTTCCGTGAGTGCGGCGATACGGCCAGCTGCGGCAGCGGCGCCATTTTCCAGTCGATGAACTCGACCATCACCATGAATTTGGCCTGTCTGTTCAAGCTGCGCGGCATCAACCTGACGTCTTCGGCTGCCTGTGCGTCTTCGTCCATCGCTATCGGTAACGCATACCTGCTGATCAAGAACGGTTTGCAGGATTGCGTGATCTGCGGTGGCGGTCAGGAAAACAATATGTATTGTGTTGCCTCTTTTGACGGTATACAGGCCTTCTCTACCACTGAGGACAATCCTCTGAAAGCCTGCCGTCCTTTTGATAAGGACCGTAACGGCCTGGTGCCCGGCGGCGGTGCAGCAACGCTGATTCTTGAGAGTGAGGAGCACGCCAAGAAGCGCGGCGCCAAAATCCTGGCAGAGATTGTCGGTTGGGGCTTCAGCGGTAACGGCGATCACATTTCCACTCCGAATGTGGAAGGTCCCAGAAAGAGTCTGGAGATGGCATTGCGTCTCTCCGGAGTTGCTCCCCGTGAAATCGGCTATGTGAATGCACATGCCACCTCTACACACGCCGGAGACGGTCGTGAGGCTATGGCTATAGCCCAGGCTTTCGGTGATTACAGAGTGCCCGTGACGAGCACCAAGTCGCAGACCGGACACGAAATGTGGGCTGCCGGTGCGGCAGAGTGCATCTACTCCATGCTCATGATGAAGAACGGCTTTATTGCCGGTAACCTCAACTTTGAGGAGCCTGACGAGGAAACCGCTTGTGTCAATGTGATTCCGCAGACGATAGAGCAGCACTTTGACATGTTCCTTTCCAACAGCTTCGGCTTTGGCGGCACCAATTCGACACTGATTGTCAAGAATGTTTGAAACAATACACAATTCAATAAATTATAAACAATTAAATTTAAATCATTATGACTCGCGAAGACATCATTGCAAAAGTTAAGTCTACTCTTGCTGAGGAGTTTGAGGTGGAAGAAACCGTTATCACTGATGATGCAGTGATCTATGACACCCTTCAGTTGGACAGCCTCTCTTTGGTTGACCTCGTCGCTGTAATTCAGTACACCTTTAAGGTTAAGATTCCCGTTGAAGACCTTCCCAAAGTGAAGACCTTCAAGGATCTCTACGACTATATTGAGTCTCATCAGTAAACAGGGAATGTCTTATTCTATTGAAGACTTGATTCCCCAGCGTGCCCCCATTCAAATGGTGGACACGTTGGTCAGTGCCTCGGAAGATGAAGCGGTTTGCCGATACTCCGTCAAGGAGGGCAACTTCTTCATCGAATCCGATGGCAGGCTTTCTGAGGTTGCGCTAATTGAGCACATCGCTCAGAGCGCTTCTGCCCATGCGGGATGGAAGTCCCGGGAGTCCGGCGCGACGGAAGCCCCTATAGGATATATTGGCGAAGTCAAGAATTTCCATCTTTACCGTCGTCCGAAGGTTGGGGAGTTGCTGGAGACCACGGTGTCAATGGGCCCGGAGATACAAGGCGTCACTCTGATGAGGGGCGAGACGAAAGTTGGTGCGGAAGTTGTCGCAGACACTCAAATGAAGATTTATGTTCCTGAACAATAATTTTTATAGGATTATTTCCGTAAATCAGACCGGAGAAGGGCAGGGCACTGTTTCTTTGGCACTTCTTCCGGATTGTAAGGTTTACGAAGGACACTTTCCGGGCAAACCCGTCTGTCCCGGAGTGTGCAATATGGAGACCATTAAGGAGTGTGCCTGCAAGATTCTCGGCAGAGATGATTTAAGATACGACAGCATCAAGTTGTGCCGTCTGACAGCAGTGGCAACGCCGGCGGTTTGTCCAGAAGTCACTGTGGAGATTAAGACAGAGCCCAAAGACGGCGGTTACACTGTTCAGGGACAGATCAGCGACGAGTCTCAAATTTATATGGAATTGAAAGGAGTATTAGTGTGACACAGTTATTTGTCAACCTCTATTTGTTTTTCAAAAACCATCGCCCCCTCATGTGGCTGTCGATGGTCTTTTTGTTTTTGTTTTTAGGTTATTTCTCTTCGGAGATTTATCTTGAAGAGGATCTGAATAAACTGATGCCCTCGTCGCGCAACGAAGACGGGAGTATCAAGTTGGCATTCTCGTCGTTGCGCATCAAGGATAAAACATTTGTTCTCTTTCAGGGAGACGATGTGGAAGACATGATTGCGGTTTGTGATGAGTTTGTGGACACTCTCCTTGCTCCTCAGGCCAACTTGCCGGAAGAGGAAAGGACCATCAGCGATGTGTTCTATCGGATTGACGAGGATTTGATGTATGACGCCGTAGATTATCTTACGGAGCATCTGCCTTCTTATATTGACACCGCGTACTATGCTGCTTTTGACACGTTGTTGACCCGGGAGCATATGGAGCGGCAAATGGCCCGGAACGCTGAGGACATGCAAAGTGAAATAGCAGACATCTTCCCTCAGCTTTTGGAAATGGATCCCATCGGCATGCGTTCTGTTCTGGAGGAAAGAATGGCTCCATTGATGAGCGCAGGCGGAGGTGGCTACAAAACGATAGAAGGCCACTTGTTCGTGCCGGATTCCAGCGTATGTATTGCCATCATCACGCCGAAATTCTCCGCGACCAACACGGGGCAGGGAAGTGCCTTGTTTGAGACGCTCAACAAGAACATCGAAAGGTTCAAGACGGCTCATCCCGAGGTGAGAATTCTTTATCACGGGACGCCCGCAAACGGATATTACAATTCTTCGACCATCAAGAAAGATTTGCTGACGACCATACTCGGTTCGTTGATCCTGGTGCTCATCGTTTTGGGTTTGTGCCTGCGTACGTGGTCTTCATTGCCGTTGCTGGTGTTGCCCGTGGCTTTCGGCACTTTCTTCGGGCTTACGATGATGTATTTTATCAAGGGTCAGTTCTCGCTGATGGCTTTGGGTATCGGCGCCATCGTACTCGGTGTTGCCATGAGTTATGCCCTTCATGTCATCACGCATTTTAAGTATACGGGCAACAGCGAAATGGTGCTCAGAGAGGAAACAAAGCCCGTCTTGCTCGGTTGCGTCACCACTATAGGCAGCTTTATCGGTCTCCTCTTTATTAAAACGGACCTGTTGCAGGATTTCGGCCTTTTTGCCGCTTTTGCCATCGTCGGCACGACGGTGTTTTCTCTGATTTATCTGCCTCATATGTTGGATATCGGCAAGAGCCGTAAAGGAGAAAGGGCTTTTGCCATTATGGACAAGTTAAGCGCTTATCCTTTCGATCGGAGCAAGTGGCTGACGGGAGCGATTGCCGCAGTTTCTTTGGTCTGTGTGATTGCCTATTTCATCAAGGGCACGACTTTCGATGCAGATATGAACAATTTGAGCTACGTTTCTGCAATGACGTCGGAAAGCAGCGCTTTATTGAGAGAAAAAACGGCAACGGGTGACGAGTCTACGTATTTTGCTTCAGAAGGAAAGACTGCAGAAGAGGCCGTTGAGAACTTTGCATTGCTGGATGCGAAACTGGACTCATTGGAGAAGATCGGGGTTGTGAAAGACTATACGCATACCAATGTTCTTTTTGTTCCGCTTAAGGAGCAGGAAGTGCGTATTCAGGCGTGGAAGGATTTCTGGACGCAGGAGCGCTTGCAGAAAGTCAGATCGTTGATTGCATCCACAGCGCCTAAGGCCGGTCTTTCGCCCGAGGGATTTGAAGCCTTTTTCGATGCGGCGACACGCGATTACGAAGCGGACGCATTATATGAAGCCGGAATTATCCCTTATGGATATCTTTCCACTTTGATGGAGGAAACTTACGGTCATCAGTATCTGGTCCTTTCCAGTGTTCGATATCAGTCGGATAGCCTTGATGCAAATTTCCTGCGTATTTGCGATGCCGTCACGAAGGAGCCGGAACTGATGGTGCTGGATACCTATTATTATACGCGCGATACGCTGAAACAGCTCAACGAAGATTTTAATGTGTTGCAATGGATCAGTATGGCGTTTGTGTTTGCCGTATTGCTGCTGAGTTTCCATTTCAACTGGAAACATACCCTGTTGGGCTTTTTCCCGATTTTGTTGTCCTGGCTCATTGTACTCGGTGCGATGGCCATTTTCGACGTGCGTTTTAATCTTATCAACATCATCATCTCTACATTCATCTTCGGTATAGGAGTTGACTACAGCATTTTTGTGATGTCCGGTTTGATTCATGAGGATGAAGGAAACAAGAAAGTTTTGGAACGGCATAAAACGGCCATCATCTTCTCGGCATTCATTTTGGTAGTGACAGTCGCTTCTATGTTGTTTGCCAAGCATCCCGCCATCCAAAGTGTCGGTTTCGCAACACTTGTCGGTATGGTGAGTGCAGTGGTGTTGAGTTACGTGGTTCAACCGACAATTTACCACAGTGTACGACGTCGTCATCATAGGTAGCGGATTGGGAGGTTTGGCCTGTGGCCGGATGCTTTCTAATCGTGGACTGAAAGTTGCCGTTCTGGAGCGGCAGATTCAGCCCGGAGGATCATTGCAAAGCTACACACGGAGAGGACGACATTTTGACACCGGAATGCATTATGTCGGCGGATTGGATGAAGGTCAGGCGCTTCACGAACTGTTTGCAGAGCTGAACCTCTTGTCACTTCCGTGGAAGCGTCTGGATCCGGAAGGCTTCGACAGAGTGACCATTGGCGAACGTACATTTCTGTATAAGGAAGGTTATGATAGGTTTGCGCAGGAATTGAGTTGTTCTTTCCCTTCAGAAAAGGAGTCCTTGCAAACTTATGTTCGTACATTGCGGGATATGGGAGAAAAGGACGGGACGGATGTTTCTGCATGGAATTGGTTACATCAGCTGTTCCGTGATCCTCTGCTTATTGACGTGCTTTCTGCGACCTGTCTGAAAATGGAATTGCGGAAAGAATCTTTGCCGCAGTTTTCTTTTATGCACAACCAGGGGCCCTTTATTGAGAGCAGCTGGAGGCTTGACGGACCCGGGTCGTTGATTGTTGACCGTCTGTGTCAGGACATCAAGAATGCTGGCGGTGAGGTGTTTTGCGGAGAAGAAGTTACGGAGCTTTTGGAGAAAGATGACAGAATCGTTGCTGCCCGCACTGTTTCCGGCAATATATATGAGGGCAAGTGTTTTGTTTCCGATGCACATCCTGTTGTTACACTTTCGTGGTTAACGAACAGCCGCAAAATAAAGAACGTATTCCGCAGACGCATGTCCTCCGTAGAAAACTCCTTTGGCATGTTCACGGTGTCTTTGGTTTTGAAACATGGCAGTATTCCGTCCTTCAATCATAACAAATATATATACTCGCGGCCTGACGTGTGGTCACAGCACGAAAATCCTTCCCGACCGGTGACTGCTATACTGGTCACTAATCCGGCTCCGGACCAAATAGACATCCTGACTCCTACGAGTTTCGATATGTGGCAGCAGTGGTCAGAGACCAAAGTGGGGCAAAGAGGGGAGGACTACAAGTTATTAAAGCAGCAGATGGCAGAAGAGTGTATGTCGCTGGCAGAACATGAACTGCCTCATTTGAGAGAGAGTATAGACTGCATTTATACTTCATCTCCTCTTACTTGGCGTGATTACAATCTGACGCCGTGTGGCAGTGCCTACGGAATGCGTAAAGACTGGAGAAATCCGTTGATGACCATCTTGTCGCCGACAACGCCTGTAAGTAATTTGTTCCTGACTGGTCAAAATCTGGTGCTTCACGGCCTGATGGGTGTGGCCAAAACATCAAAATATACCTGTCAACAAGTGTTGAATTTTAAATAGAATAAAATTAATTATTGAAATAATGAAGTACGCATTGATAACTGGCGGCAGTCGTGGTATAGGACGTGCCGTTTCCGTAAAGATGGCTTCTTTGGGCTATCATGTTTTGATTAATTATGCCGGCAACACCGAAGCTGCAGAAGAAACTCTTCGTATGGTGAGGGAGGCTGGCAGCGACGGAACGCTGATGAAGTTTGATGTGTCTGACGCTGCGGCTTCGCGTAAGGCGATTGAGGAGTGGCAGGCTGCACATGAGGATGAATACATTGAGGTGCTCTTCAATAACGCCGGTATCCGTCGTGACAATGTAATGGCCTTGATGCCCCGGGAAGACTGGAACCGCGTGCTGACGATTACCTTGGACGGTTTTTATAATGTGACGCAGCCTCTTCTGGCGCCGATGCAGTTCCACAAGTTCGGAAGAATCATCAACATGGCGTCGGTAAGCGGCATTAAAGGTCTGCCTGGTCAAACGAATTATTCTGCCGCAAAGGGCGGAATCATCGCTGCCACAAAGGCTTTGGCTCAGGAAGTCGCCAAGAAGAATGTGACCGTAAACGCCATAGCCCCCGGTTTTATCAAGACGGATATGGTGGACGGCTTGGATGAGGCCACCCTTAAGAAGACTATTCCTGCAGGTCGTTTCGGCCGTCCGGAAGAAGTGGCAGAGGTTGTCGCTTTCCTCGCTTCTGAAGGGGCGTCTTATGTGACAGGTAACGTCGTAAGTATTAATGGTGGTTTATACACTTAAAAATATAAATTATTATGAGAAAGTTATTGCTTGCCCTGTGCTGTTTCTCGGTGCTCGGAGTCTTTGCGCAGCAGGCTGATTATCAAAAAGCCTGTGCCAAATATAAAAAAGTTCAGTCTGTGACTGCTAAATGTCAGCGTGTGCGTCATCGTACAGTTGTTGCTCAAGATGAGGTTCTTTACGGCACATTCCAAATGGTAAGTCCCGATAAAGTCAATATCACAATGGATGGCGGTAAGGAAGCCTTGGATATGCAGGGAACTGCATTTACCATGACGATGAAAGGCAAGGCGCACAAGACATCCTCTAAGACAAATCCGCAATTTAAGACGTTTCAGGCGGTGTGGGAGAGTATTTTGAACGGAGGCACCGATCTCTCTAAGATAAACGACCTCGAAATGAAAAAGGAGGGCGCAGATATTGTCATTACCATAACTCCCAAGGTGGAAGGCAAAGCTGCCAAACGTATGATGTTCTCTTCTTTTGTGTTGGTAATCAATGGAAAGAACGGAGAGGTGAAGTCGCTTTGTATGAATGAAAAGGGACAAAATTATACGTTATACACATTCTCTGACTACCAGTGGAAATAGTTGATATTTGTCGTATTCCGGTAAAATTCTCCGAATTGGATCCGATGCGTCGGGTCTGGCACGGTAATTATGTCAAGTATATGGAAGACGGTAGAGAGAGCTTCGGCCGTCATTATCCGGGATGTGACTATACAGTGATGATGGAAACGGGAATTACTGCGCCGGTTTATGAGGTGAAGTATCGCTGTCTTGCTCCATTGGAGATGAATGACGTGGCGGTTATTCATACGACTTATGTGCCGAGGCGCGGTGCCCGTTTGGATTATCGCTATCAGATTTTTAGAGAACGGGACGGCGCTCTCTGTTTGGAGGGCTCCACGATTCAGCTTTTCATCGACCAAAATGGTGAACAAATGCTGGAAGAACCGTTCTTTTTTGCTGACTGGAAGAAAAAAATGGGATTTTAAGGACATTTTTTTTGCAAATGTTTGGTGGTGTCGGAAAAACATAATACCTTTGTGCCCTGTTTGGAAGTAGTTCATAGTAAATAAAACAATAAACATATAGGTATGTCTAGGATTTGTCAGATTACAGGCAAGACAGCGATGGTTGGTAATAATGTGTCGCACTCGAAGCGTCGCACAAAGCGCACTTTCGATGTTAATCTCTTTACCAAGAAGTTCTACTATGTGGAAGAGGATTGCTGGATTAGCTTAAACATTTGTGCCAACGGCCTGCGTTACATTAACAAGGTTGGTTTGGATGCAGCCCTCAAGAACGCTGTTGCTAAGGGCTATTGTGATTGGAAAAACATTCGTGTAATTGGCTAAAGAGTGTCCCCCTTCACCGTTGAGGCAAAGGAACACAGAACAAGAAAACTATGGCAAAGAAGGCTAAAGGTAACAGAGTGCAGGTTATCCTGGAGTGCACAGAGATGAAAGAGAGCGGTCTGCCCGGCACGTCTCGTTATATCACGACGAAAAACCGCAAGAACACTCCTGATCGTCTGGAGTTGAAGAAGTATAATCCGATTCTCAAGAAGATGACGATTCACAAGGAGATTAAGTAATAAACACAACGGAATATCAAGTAAACTACTATGGCAAAGAAAACAGTGGCCACTCTTCAGACTGGCAAGACTGATGGCCGTTCGTACACCAAGGTAATCAAGATGGTTAAGAACGCAGCAGGTACTTATAGTTTTGATGAGCAGATGGTACCCAACGAAGCTGTGAAGGATTTCTTCAAGAACTAAAAAAGAAGAACCAAAATATATGTATAAGGGGATGAAAGCCTATTTGGTTCTCATTCCCTTATTTCGCTTTTATGGCACTATTCGGATTATTCAATAAGGAGCGTAAGGAAAAGCTCGATCAGGGGCTGGAGAAGACGAAATCGTCTTTTCTGGGTAAACTTGCCCGCAGTATCACCGGGCGTGATACGGTAGATGATGAGGTGTTGGATAATTTGGAAGAAGTGCTGGTCACCAGTGATGTCGGAGTTGACACCACGCTGGAGATTATCCGACGCATTGAAGCTCGGGTAAAGAGGGATAAATACGTTTCGTCAAGTGAGTTGCAGTCTATTCTTCGCGATGAGATTGCTTCATTGCTGGAGGAGAACAATTCTTCCGATACGGAGGGTTATACCATACCGCAGGGCCAGCGTCCTTATGTGATTATGGTTGTTGGCGTGAACGGAGTGGGCAAGACGACAACAATCGGCAAGTTGGCCTATCAGTTTAAGGAGGCCGGCTTGAAAGTCGTTCTTGGTGCAGCGGATACATTCCGTGCAGCTGCCGTAGAGCAGATTGCCATTTGGGGTGAGCGTGTCGGTGTTCCTGTTGTGCGTCAGCAGATGGGCAGTGATCCGGCTTCTGTTGCTTTTGATACACTTCAAAGCGCGGTGGCTCAGAATGCTGATGTCGTATTGATTGATACCGCCGGACGTCTTCACAATAAAAAGGGACTGATGGACGAGCTTACAAAGATAAAGCGTGTGATGCAGAAACTGATTCCGGATGCACCTCATGATGTGATGCTCGTTCTTGACGGTAGCACCGGCCAGAATGCTTTTGAGCAGGCGAAGCAGTTTACGGCGGCAACAGATGTCACGTCAATGGCTATTACCAAATTGGACGGAACAGCCAAGGGCGGTGTCGTGATAGGCATCAGCGATCAATTTAAAATTCCCGTACGCTATATAGGTCTTGGTGAAGGAATGAAGGATTTGCAACCATTTAACAGAAGGGCATTTGTCGACTCGTTGTTCAATTGATATACTCACATTAGGATGCAGTAAGAATTTGGTGGATTCTGAGCGTCTTATCCGTCAGCTGGAAGTTGAGGGATATGATGTGCAACACGATCCGGAAAATCCCTCCGGTGACATAGCCATCATCAATACATGCGGATTTATCGGCGATGCCAAGGAGGAAAGCATTAATGTAATCTTAGAACAGGCAGAGCGCAAGAAAACGGGCAGTCTCAAGCAACTTTATGTGATGGGCTGTCTGTCACAGCGTTATCTTTCTGACTTGCAGGCAGAGATTCCTGAGGTAGATCGTTTTTACGGTAAATTTGACTGGGACGGCATTGTTAAAGATTTGGGGCGTCCGCTGCATCAGGATCTGTTGTTCCAGCGGCGTGTGACGACGCCTTCGCATTATGCGTATTTAAAAATTGCCGAAGGATGCAATCGGCATTGCTCCTATTGTGCCATTCCTATAATCACAGGACAGTATGTGTCCCGACCTTTGGAAGAGATTGTCGACGAGGTGCGCTATCTCGTAAGTCAGGGTGTTAAGGAATTTCAGGTGATTGCCCAAGAACTGACGTATTATGGCCTTGACCTGTATGGCGAGCGACGTTTGGCTCAGCTGGTTGAATCCATAGCGGATATCGACGGGGTTGAATGGATTCGTCTGCACTATGCCTATCCGACAGATTTTCCGATGGATTTACTCCCTGTAATGAAAAATAATCCGAAGGTCTGCCGTTATCTGGATATTGCACTCCAGCATATCGCAGACCCGGTGCTTGACATGATGCATCGTCACATTACGGGCGAGGAAACGCGTCGTTTGATAAAGAAGATAAGGGAGGAAGTCCCCGGTATTCATATAAGGACCACAATGATGGTGGGACATCCCGGCGAAACGGAGGAGGCGTTTGAGGCTCTGTTGGACTTTGTCCGCGAGATGAGGTTTGAGAGATTGGGTGCCTTTGCTTATTCCGAGGAAGACGGCACTTGGAGTGAGCGCCATTATAAAGACGATATTCCGGAGGATGTCAAACAGGCACGTCTTTCCAAGTTGATGAGAATTCAGCAACGTATTTCTTCTGAGATTCAGGAGGAAAAAGTAGGGAAGGTTATGCGTGTGATTATTGACCGTCGTGAAGGGGATTATTGGATTGGACGAACGGAATTCGATTCGCCGGACGTAGATCCGGAGGTGTTGATTTCTGTGAGTACGGCTCCGGAGGTCAAAATCGGCAACTTTTATGAAGTGAATATTATTTCTGCAGATGACTTTGATTTATATGCTACACTATGAACAACAAAGAATTTTTATCTGCGCTTGCGCGCAAAGGTGAGCTTCCTTCCCGAGTTGTTAACCAGCAAACGGCAGCGCTTGTTGGCGAAATTACTTCCGTATTGGAAGAGGAGATGGCTGTAAGCATTTCTTCTTTCGGGAGTTTTGAGGTGAAAAAACGTTTGGAAAGGGTTATCGTGAACCCCACCACCGGTCAGCGTATGCTGGTGCCCCCCAAGTTGGTTGTTGGGTTTAAACCCAGCCAGGGATTGAAATCAAAGATATGACTTTAAGATCCAACACACATGGAACAAAAAATAACGCAGATTGAGTTAGCTGCACGCATGGCGAAGCGGACCGGGTTCACCAAACAGGATTCCGAGAATTTTGTCCGTTTGTTTTTTGAAACTGTCCGTGAGGGCCTGCTTCAGGATAAGTTGGTAAAAATTAAGGGACTCGGCACGTTTAAACTCATTGAAGTGAGTGATCGTGAGAGTGTCAATGTCAATACGGGCGAACGTATTCGTATTGTGGGGCATACAAAGGTTACCTTTACGCCGGACAACGCTCTTCGCGATCAGGTGAACCGTCCGTTTGCGGAATTTGAGACTGTTGTGCTGAATGAGTCTACATCCCAGCAGGAGATGGAGAGAATAGACAAGCCGTCAGTCGAGCCGGTTAAAGAGACAGTTGAGGAGAAGAAGCCGGTGGCAAAGAAGGAAGTCAAGAAGGAGGTAAAGCCTTCTGTCGAAAAGCCGGTTGCTGTTCAGCAGGAAAAGCCTGTCGCCCAAGACGTAAAACAGCCGGAGCCCTCTAATGACACTAAGGACAGTTCGTGGACTAAACGAATTTTGATTTTGATATTTCTGCTTATTGTCTTGGGTTTGGGCTATTATCTCGGCACACGTCAAGGGGGTGCCGCGGAAGAACCTCAGCCTGCTCCCGCAGACAGTGTAGAACAGACAGTCGTTAAGGAGCCGACACCGGAAGATTTGGCTAAGAATTATCCTCAGGTTGAAGGCGGCGACTATTGGATCGTTGGCGAAATCGGCGTGCACGAGATGCAGGTCGGAGACGGACTCTTGAGGATTTCCCGCAAGTGGTTGGGCAATTCGGATTTGATGCCGTATATTGTCGTATTTAACGGCATTGAGAATCCGGATGTCATACCTCCCGGTGCCAAGTTGCGCATACCGAGGTTGGTGCGCAAGAAATAGTGTGAGATATAGTCATTGTCACGAAGGTCCTGAAACCGTTGGTTTGAGGGCCTTCTTTTTTAACTAACTTTAATGGAGGGATATTCTTTTTTAAGAATATATCAAGGCGTGAATTCTCTCTTTTTTCGTAATTTTGCACCCAAAATAATGAAACAAAGAAAAAAACATGGCAGAATCAGTTGATATTCGCGCGCTTAATGAACTCATAGAACGTCAGAGTTCATTTGTTACAAACTTGCAGACCGGTATGTCGCAGGTTATTGTTGGTCAAAAACATTTGGTGGAGTCTTTGTTAATCGGACTGCTTTCTGACGGTCACGTGCTCCTTGAAGGTGTGCCCGGTTTGGCTAAGACGCAGGCCATAAAGACGCTTTCTCAGTTGGTAGACTCCAAGTTCTCCAGAATTCAGTTTACCCCGGACTTGTTGCCCGCCGATGTTATCGGCACCATGATTTATTCTCAGAAGGATGAGCAGTTCCATGTAGAACAGGGCCCCGTGTTTGCCAATTTCGTTTTGGCTGATGAGATCAACCGTGCTCCGGCAAAGGTCCAGTCTGCGTTGCTGGAAGCTATGCAGGAGCGTCAGGTGACCATCGGCAAGCAGACTTTCAAATTGCCTTCTCCGTTTTTGGTGCTGGCCACCCAGAACCCCATTGAGCAGGAGGGCACATATCCTTTGCCCGAAGCCCAGGTGGATCGTTTCATGCTCAAGGTCATCATTGATTATCCCAAGCAGGATGAGGAGAAGAATATTATCAGAATGAATATCAACGGCCAAAAGCAGGAAATCAAGCCGGTTATTTCCACCAAGGAAATCTTTGAGGCTCGCGATGTCGTGCGTCAGGTTTATCTGGATGAAAAGATTGAGCAGTATATCACGGATATCGTGTTTGCTACCCGTTTCCCTGAGAAATATAATCTTCCGGAATTGAAGGACTACATAGAGTTTGGCGGCAGCCCTCGTGCCTCCATCAATTTGGCTGTGGCTTCACGTGCGTATGCTTTCATCAAGCATCGTGGGTATGTGATTCCCGAGGATGTTCGTGCCGTGGCTCATGATGTGATGCGTCATCGTATCGGTTTGACTTACGAGGCCGAGGCCAACAATATGACTGCAGAGGAAATTATTTCCAAGATTATCAACAAGGTTGAAGTTCCTTGATGGAAACGAACGATATCTTAAAGAAGGTACGCAAGATAGAGATTAAGACCCGAGGTCTCTCTGCCAACATCTTTGCCGGTGAATACCATTCTGCTTTTAAGGGTAGGGGAATGGCTTTTGCCGAGGTGCGTGAGTATCAGTACGGAGACGATATTCGCGACATCGAGTGGAATGTGACCGCACGTTTCGGCCGCCCGTTTATCAAGGTGTTTGAGGAAGAGCGCGAACTTACGGTGATGCTCCTGGTGGACGTCAGCGGATCCCTGGAGTTTGGCACTCTTTGTCAGACGAAGCGTGAAATGCAGACCGAGATAGCTGCTACCTTGGCATTTTCTGCGATTCAGAATAATGATAAAATTGGTGTGATATTCTTTTCTGATCATGTGGAGAAATTCATTCCCCCGAAGAAGGGACGTAAGCACATCTTGTATATCATCAGAGAGTTGTTGGAATTTCAGCCTGTCAGCCGTAAGACGGATATCTCTGCGGCACTGGAGTATTTTACAGAGGCAATCAAACGTCGTTGCACCTGTTTTATGATCAGCGACTTTATTGATGACAAGGATTTCCGCCAACCTCTGACTATTGCCAACCGTAAGCACGATGTCGTTGCCGTTCAGGTGTACGACCGCCGTATTGCCGAACTTCCGAATGTAGGCCTAATTAAAATGCACGATTTGGAGTCCGGACATGAGGCCGTGATCGATACATCCAGTGCAAAAGTACGTGCCACTCAGGCCAAATGGTGGAAACAGCAGTGCGGACGTCTTTATGAAACTTTCGCACACAGCAAGGTAGACAATGTGAGTGTCCGCACGGATCAGGATTATGTGTCCGCTTTGATGGCTTTGTTTGCGAAACGTACATGAGTAGAAGTATGAAGAAAACAGTGTTGTTGTTTATAGCTCTGTTCGTCTCGTGCTTTGCCGCAACGTCGCAGGTCGTTGTGGAGGTGCGTTTGGACAGTGTGCAGTTTTGGGTAGGGCAGCAGGACGGACTCGATCTGACTGTTTCTCTGTCGGCAAATGACAAGTTGGAACTGCCTTCGATCAAAGCCGGTGACGAATTGTTGCCCAACTTTGAGGTGGTGGAGGTGCTGCGTCCGGATACGTCCATGTTGGATGACGGCAAACGCATGCAGATCCACCAGCGCTATATTGTGACGGCTTGGGACAGCAGTTTTTATTATTTGCCCCCATTGCCGGTTAAGGTCAACGGCAAAGAGCATTTGTCCAAGCAGTTGGCCGTGAAGGTGTACACACTCGATGTGGACACGTTGCACGCCGACCAGTTCTATCCTCCGCGTGAAATCATGGACAACCCCTTTTCGTGGGACGATTGGACGGGGGTGCTTTGGAGCCTTTTGGGCTTTATCCTGCTTTCGGCACTGATTGCCTGGCTGTGGTGGCACATAAAGACCGGACGTCCGATTTTCCGTTTGATACGCCGCAAGGTGAAGCTGCCGCCTCATCAGGTCGCCATGACGAGCATTCTGAAAATTAAAGAAGAGCGCAAATGGGCAGAGGAGGACAGTAAGGAGTATTATACGCAGTTGACGGATACTCTGCGCACTTACATACAAGACCGTTATGGCTTTTCCGCTTTGGAAATGACCTCGGCAGAGATTATTGAGCGTCTTACCGAGGAAGGCGATCAGAAGAAACTGGATGAGTTGCGTGAGATATTCCGTACGGCAGACCTCGTCAAGTTTGCCAAATGGACCACGCTCTTAGGTGAGAATGATGCCAACCTTGTTGCAGCCATTGCTTATGTTGAGGAAACCAAGCAGGAACCGGATGAAAATGCCAAACCGGAGCCGGAGGTCATTAAAGAAACGGACAAGGAGCGCCTTAATCAGGTGATAGCTTACCGTGTTGTCATTATTCTTGCTGCGATTTCGAGCGTCGCTCTCCTGGCGTTCATTGTTTACAGATTGTGGGATTTGTTGAGTTAGTGTTATGGAGTTTCACGATTTTGGATATTTGTTCTTGCTTCTTCTGCTGATTCCATACGTTGTATGGTATGTGTTGAAGTATAAGACGGCGACTCCTGCGCTCAAGGTCAGCAGTATGTCCGCTTTCCGGGGCATGAGGCCGAGTTGGAAGTCGTATCTCATTCATCTTCCTTTTCTTTTGAATTGCATCATATGGGCTGCGTCTTGTCTGGCTCTGGCCCGTCCTCAGACGTCCAACTCGTGGTCGAGCAAGAGTGTGGAAGGTATTGATATTATGCTTTGTATGGATGTCTCTACGTCGATGCTGGCCGAGGACTTGAAGCCGAACCGTGTGCAGGCTGCCCGCAATGTCGCCGTGGAGTTTATCAGCGGTCGTCCGAGTGACAACATCGGTCTTACGGTGTTTGCCGGTGAGGCTTACACACAGTGCCCGATGACGGTGGACCATGCCGTCCTGCTGAACATGCTCAACGGTATGAGTTGCGATATGGTGGAGCGCGGCCTTTTGGAAGACGGCACCGCTATCGGTATGGGTATTGCCAACGCCGTGACACGCCTGAAGGATTCCAAGGCGAAGTCCAAGGTGATAATCCTGCTTACCGACGGTTCGAACAATCGTGGCGACATATCTCCCAATACGGCGGCCGACATAGCGCACAGTTTCGGCATTCGCGTCTACACCATCGGCGTGGGCACCAACGGTACGGCGCCTTATCCCATGAGGGTGGGCGGTCGCACGGAGTACATCAATGTCCCCGTGGAGATTGACACCAAGACGCTTGCTTCGATTGCCGGTAAGACGGACGGTGAGTTCTATCGTGCCACAAACACGGAGAAGCTTCGCGAGGTGTATCGCGAAATCGACAAGTTGGAGAAGACCAAGATGAAGGTCAGCAGTTATTCCAAGCGTTATGAGGCTTTTGGCATGTTCCTTTGGATTGCCGTCCTGGCACTTATTGTTGAAATACTTCTGCGTGCCACCGTTTTGAAACGTATTCCTTAAAGATTTATTTATCCTGTCATGTTCAGATTCGGAAATCCTCAATATCTTTACCTGCTTCTTCTCATCGTAGTCTTTGAGGCATTGCACATCCTCTTTTGGATGCGCCAGAAAAGACGCCTGAAAGAATTCGGCGATCCGGTGCTGGTGAAGAACCTCATGATAGACTATTCCCGCTTGCGTCCACAGTTGAAAATCATCCTCATTCAGTTGAGTTATTTCTTCTTTGTCCTGGCTTTGGCCCGTCCGCAGTTTGGTACGAAGATTGAGACGCGTGAGCGCAGCGGCATCGAAGCCATTATCGCTATGGACGTTTCCAATTCGATGCTGGCGGAGGATGTGCGTCCCAACCGTTTGGAGAAATCAAAGATGTTGATTTCCAATTTGGTGGACGAAATGAACGACGACAAGATCGGACTGATTGTGTATGCCGGACAAGCGTTCACCCAATTGCCCATCACCAGTGATTACGTCAGTGCCAAGATGTTTTTGGGCACCATCTCTCCGAGCATGATAGAGATGCAGGGCACGGATATCGCTGCCGCCATCAACATGGCCATGCGCAGTTTCACACAGCAGGAAGATGTTTCGCGCGCCATCTTCATCATCACCGACGGTGAGGACAATGAGGGTGGGGCGGTGGCTGCTGCCAAAGAGGCTGCCAAGCGTGGCATTCACGTCTATGTATTGGGCGTGGGCAGTGCCGACGGCGCGCCGATTCCCATCCCCGGCAGCAATCAGTATATCATCGACAACGAGGGTAACACCGTTGTTTCCCGTCTCAACGAACAGATGTGTCAGGAAATTGCTCAGGCCGGCAACGGCGCTTACATATATGTGGACAACAGCAGCTCGGCTCAGAGTCAGCTCTTCAAGTATGTGGACCGTTTGGCCAAATCCAAGATGGAGAGCCAGATGTTCAGCGAGTTTGACGAGCAGTTTCAGGGCTTCCTGCTAGTAGCGTTGCTCCTGCTTCTTTTGGATGTTGTGGTGCTGGAGCGTGAGAATCATGTGATTCAGCGTTGGAATTTCTTCAAGAAGAGTGCTGCCGTAATGGCGCTTCTCTTCGTTGTAACAGGTCTCTCGGCCCAAAACGACCGCACGTTCATTCGTCGGGGCAACCGGCTGATGCGTGATACGGTGGAAGGTAAGGTGCAGGCCGAGAAGGCTCAGATCCAATACCAGAAGGCCATCGAGCAGAATCCCAACAACGGCATCGCCCGTTTCAATTTGGGCAATTCGCTGATTATGCAGTCCAAGGCCGAGGATGCGATGAAGGAATACGAGATGGCTTCCAAGGTGGAGAAGGACAAGCAGCGTCTCTCTTCCGTCTGGCACAATATGGGTGTTGTGTTGCAGGCAGCCAAGCAGTACGATAAGGCCATTGCCTGCTACAAGCAGTCTTTGCGCAATGATCCGACCAACAACGAGACCCGCTACAACTACGTTCTTTGTCAGCGTCTGCTGAAGAATCAGCCGCAAGACCAGAACCAGCAGAATCAGCAACAACAACAGAATCAGGATCAACAACAGCAACAACAACAGCAGCAACAGCAGCAAAAGCAAAAAGACGACGGAGAGCAGGAGCAGGAAAAGCCCAAGCCCAATGAGATGTCCAAGGAGAATGCCGAACAGATGCTCAAGGCAGCCATGCAAGATGAGAGAAACACCCAGGAAAAGGTGCAACGTCAGCAACAGCAGGGCGAACGTCGCAGATTGGAGAAGCAATGGTGATGAAAAAATATATTGTTTTACTTGTGCTCGCAATGTTGTGTTTTGCGGGCTATGCACAGGTGACGGTCAAGCTTCAGGCTCCCGCCCAGTGTGAGGTCGGTCAGAGGATTCGCATCAGTTATGTGGTCAACACTCAGGATGTGGAAGACATACAGGTGGGTGAGTTCCCCGGATTCGATTTGCTTTACGGCCCGTCCACAAGCACCCAGAGCAGCTACAGCATTGTCAACGGCAAGTCGACGAGCAGCAGTTCGATGACTTTCTCCTACACGCTCCTGGCCTCTAAGGAAGGTCATTACAAAGTGCCTGCAGCCTCGGTCAAGAGCGGCGGCCGGATATACAAGAGCGCCGGAGCCTCCATAGAGATTTTGCCGTCTTCCGGAGGTGGCGGTGGTGCGCACGCTCAGAGCGGAGGTGCTCCCCGTGCGTCGGAGCCTCGCCGTCAGGGCGGACAGCAGGGTGTGGGCAAGGACGACCTCTTTATCGCCGTCACAGCCAACAAGAAGAAGGTATATGAGCAGGAGGCCGTTGTCGTCACCTACAAGCTTTACACTTTGGTGAACATCCGCCAGCTTTCGGGCGAGATGCCCGAGTTGGACGACTGCCATGTGCAGGAGCTGGACACCAAGGCTCAGATGTCGTTGAAATACGAGCGTCACAACGGCCGCAACTACGGCACTGCCGTATGGCGCCAATATGTTCTTTTCCCTCAGAAGACGGGCAAGATCAGTATCCCCTCTGTCAGCTTCGACGCCGAGGTGGAGCTCACCAACCCGTCGGCCGATCCCTTTGACATCTTCTTCGGCGGCGGCGCTCTGACTCAGATGGTGAAGAAGACCATTGCGGCTCCGGCTCTGGAGATTGAGGTGGCCGCTTTGCCGACACCGCGTCCGGCAGCCTTCACCGGCGCCGTCGGTCACTTTACGATGACGGGCACTCTGTCGCCCGATCAGGTGAATGCCAACGATGCCGCCACGTTGCGCCTGGTGGTGAGCGGACAGGGCAACATGAAGCTGATGAAGGCGCCCAAGGTGTCGTTCCCCAAGGATTTCGAGATTTACGATCCCAAGGAGGACAACAAGACGGTGATGTCGGCTTCCGGCTCCAAGGGCAACGTGGTGTTCGACTATGTTGTTGTGCCCCGTCACGGCGGCCGTTACAGTGTGCCTCCCGTGGAGTTTGTCTATTTCGATCCCGATGACGCCAGCTATAAGACCCTTCGCACGGATTCTTTCCATATCGCTGTGGCCAGAGGCAAGGAGTCTCATTCCGTGCAGACCCACAGCCAGGAAGATCTCAAGGTGCTTTCCAGCGACATTCACTATATCAAAGGCGGCGGGCCGAAGCTCAAGAGCCAGTCTGTGACCTTCTTCATGACGCAGACGTTCTGGGGCGCCTACACCGCTTGCCTGCTGGCTTTTGTCACGTTGTTGGCAATCTTCTTCCGCAAGGCCAAAGAGAATGCCAATATTGCCGGCATGCGTCGCAAGCGCGCCGGAAAAGCTGCCGCCAAGCGTCTCAAGGTGGCTGCCAAGTTGCTTAAGGCTCACGACGCCGGCGCTTTCTATGACGAGACGCTTCGTGCCCTTATCGGTTATGCCGGCGACAAGTTGTCTTTGCCCACTGCCGAGCTCTCCAAGGAGCGCATTTCCGAAGAGATGTTGTCAAGAGGTGTGGATGAGGCCCTTGTGGCGCGCTATATCAGAGTGATGGACGACTGCGAGTTCGCCCGTTTCGCTCCCGGCAATCCGGAGGAGACGATGGACAAGCTCTTCGCAGAAGCCACGGATGTGATTAACGAAATGGAGTAGCAAGATGAAGAAGTTCGCTATACTTTTGATGCTGATGTTCTCAGCTGCGGTGTCGGCTCTCGATGCCGATTCCCTCAAGGTGGCTGCCGACAGCGCTTTTGCCAAAGAAGACTACAAGGCCGCCGTGAAGCTCTACCGCAACGCGCTTGAAGGCGGGGAGAGTGCTGTGATTTGCTACAATCTCGGCTGTTGCTACTACCGTTTGGACGATATGGCCCGCAGCGTGCTGTGGTTCGAACGTGCCGCGCTGCTCGATCCCTCCGACGAGGATATCCGCTTCAATCTGGAGATGGCGCGCTCGAAGACCATCGACCGCATCACGCCCCGTCACGAGATGTTCTTCACTGCGGCCTGGCATTCGATGACCTCATGGCTCAGTGCCGACGAGTGGGCCTTTTGGGGTATAGGCTTTTTCGCCCTGACGCTCGTTTTGTTGCTGGTCTATTTCTTCTCCTCCGCCGTTGTCGTGCGTAAGATCGGCTTTTTCGGCGCTTTGGTTTGTCTCGTCTTTGTGGTGTTGACCAATGCTCTGGCTGCGAGCCAGCGCAAGTTGCAGCTCTACCGCACGGGTGCCATCATCATGCATCCTGCCATCACCGTCAAGAGTACGCCCTCCAAGAGCGGCACGGATCTCTTCATCCTGCATGAGGGGACGCGTGTGGAGATTCTCGACAACTCCATGAAGGAGTGGGTCGAGGTGCAGATTGCCGACGGCAAGAAGGGCTGGATGGAGCGCCGTCAGATGGAAGAAATCTAAGCGGTATAAAGGAGAAGCACTATGGACGAATTTATCCTTCTGCTCATCAACGGCCACCACAATGTTTGGCTCAACGAGTTCATGTGGTCCGTCACAGGCACGCTGCCCTGGATCTTTTTCTTTCTCTCGCTGCTGTGGCTGGTGCTTAAGAGCAACCAGAGGAAGGAGGCGTTGCTGATTTTCTTCTGCGTGGCTCTGACGGTCTTGCTGGCCGATCAGCTGTGCGCCTCCCTCATCAAACCTTGGGTGGGTCGTTTGCGTCCCACGCACGACCCTGCGATTATGGGGCGCATCCAGACTGTCAACGATTATGTCGGCGGTCTCTACAGTTTTCCGAGCAACCATGCCTCCAACACGTTTGCCGTTGCCACCTTCTTCAGCCTTTTGGTGCGCCATTGGCGCATGACGCTGACGTGTTTCTCCTGGGCTTCGCTGTCTTGCTACAGCCGCATGTATCTGGGCGTGCACTATCCCTCCGACATTTTCTGCGGGGCCTGCATCGGCGCTCTGATCGGTTTCGGCTGCTACCGTCTCTACCGCTACACGGCCCGTCGGATGCAGTTCCGGGGTCACTATTATCACTCCATGGCTTTCACCTCGAGCGGTTATTCCGTGGATGATCTCGATGTGGTCACGGTGGCATTCCTCGCCACTTTGGTCGTGATGCTGTTCTAGTCTTCGAAGAATTGTGTGAAGGCTTTGGGGAAGGGCGTCTCGAAGCGCATGTCTTCTCCCGTCACCGGATGTGTGAAGAAGAGCCTGTAGGCGTGCAGCGCCAGCCTGTGTACCGGATTACGCCCGTCGCCGTATTTTTCGTCGCCGCATACGGGATATCCCAGATCGGCCATGTGCACGCGTATTTGGTTCTTGCGTCCCGTCTCCAGCTTCATCTCGCACAGCGTCAGATTGTCTTTCACTTTGAGGCGCCTGTAGTGCGTCACAGCTTCCTTGCCGCCGTTGTCGGTGGGCGAGGAGTAGGTGATGTAGGCCTTGTTGTCTTTCAACCAGTTGTGCACCGTGCCGCCTTCCTGCTCCATATGCCCTGAGAGCAGCGCCACGTAGCGCCTGTCGTAGACGAGCTCGTGCCATGCACGCTCCAGCGTCTGTGCCGTCTCGATGTCTTTGGCGTAGATCATCAGCCCGGAGGTGTCGCGGTCGAGGCGGTGCACCACGTGGGCGCGACATTTGAAGTGACGCTTCTCGAAGTATTCGTCCAGCACCGTCTTCACGCAATACTGTTTGGCGGTGGCGGCCATGGAGAGTATGCCTTCCTGCTTCTCTATGACGACCAGGTTTTTGTCTTCATAGACGATTTTCACGTAACGGTTTTCCAGGCTGACGCCTCTCTTGTGGCGCATCACGTGCACCGTCTCGCCCCTGTGTAGCTGGGTGTCGTGCCGGCTCACGGCTTTGCGGTCTACGGTGACGGCGCCGCCCGAGAGCAGGTTCTTCACCCGCGTGTGGGTGAGTCCCATCTGCTTGAGCAGAAAGTCCATCAGCAGGCAGTCTTCCCTGACGGGTATCTCGATGTATTTCTTCGAAGCGTATTCGTTCATCATTGCTTTTCGTGCGTTTTATCCTCTGGATTTCAGCAGTCCGTGGCGATAGGCGTAGAGCAGTTCGCGCAGTTCCGAGATCTGCTGCATGATGTAGCGTCCTCTGTCGGTGTCTCTCACCTTCATGCGCTGGCCCGTCATCTCCACGATCTGCACTTCGCTTTTGATGTCCGTGCCGTTGACGATGGCCTGCCGGGTGCTGCGGAAGGGCTCGTGCTGTATGAGCTGGAATCCTCTGGAGTGATAGACCAGCGTGTATCCGGCGATGCCGGTGGTCTTGTGGTAGGGCTCTGCAAATCCGCCGTCGATCACCATCAGCCGTCCTTCGGCCTTGATGGGCGTCTCGCCTGCGGCTACGTGCACGGGCACGTGTCCGTTGATGATGTGGCGGTGTTCGCCTTTCACGCCGAAGGCGTCCATGATGCGTTCGCACACTTCGGGGTCGTTGCGCAGCCGGTAGTAGGCGCCTTTCTTTTCTTCGTGCAGCGCCTTGTCGGTGAGGAAGTAGCGCTCGAAGGTGGTCATGCGGCTTTTGTCGAAGAGCGGGCTCTCGGGTCCGCACCAGAGATACCAGAAGTAGTCTTTGGCCCATTTCTTTTCGGCTTCGGGCGTATCGGTGGTGAAGGCCGAGCGCATGATCATGCCGATGCGCTTCATGAGCTGCAGCCCTTTGTAGCGCTCGCCTTTGAGTGTGATTTCCTTGAGTGTGCCGTCTTCGTTCATGGGCACGGAGGCGTGAAAGAGCAGGTTCGAGTTGACGACGGCGTACATGCATCCGTGGTCGAAGAGGCATTTCACGTGGCGCTGCAGTTTTTCGCTCACACGGAAGCTGTGGTGCAGCTGGCGCCTCAGGTCCTCCTCCGCTTCGGTCAGAGCGTAGGGCTGCTTCCAGTCCACGGTGGGGAAGTGGCACGAGCTCATGGCGTATGTCTTGCCGTCGAGCTCATAGACGCCTTCTTCGGGGCGGATGTGGTGCAGTGTGCCGATGCGCTCCATCACCCAGTCGGGATGGGCCTCGGTCATCTGCTCCTCCAGCTTGAACTGCAGGATGCTCACGGCCTTGTGCATACGGGCCAGCAGCAGTTGTTCCTTTTCGTCCATGGCGTGCTGGTTTTCAGCCAGTTTTGGCATGAATTCGCAGCAGGGGTCGTCGCCGTATTGCTCCATGGCGAAGGTGGCCAGCGGCACGAGGTTGATGCCGTATCCGTCTTCCAGCGTGGCCATGTTGCCGAAGCGCAGCGAGAGGCGCAGCACGTTCATGATGCAGCAGTCGTTGCCGGCGGCGGCGCCCATCCACAGGGCGTCGTGGTTGCCCCACTGTATGTCGAAGTTCTTGTAGTCCAGCAGCATGTCCATGATGAGATGGGCGCCCGGTCCGCGGTCGAACACGTCGCCCAGGATGTGCAGCTGGTCGATGGCCAGACGCTGTATCACGTGGCAGAGGGCCTTGATGATGTTGCCGGCCTGCTCCGTCGAGATGATGGTCTCGATGATGCGGTGGATGTAGTCGCCCTTGTCTTTGTCCTCGGCGTTTTCGTGGAGCAGCTCTTCCAGGATGTAGGCGAACTCCTGCGGCAGCGCCTTGCGCACCTTGCTGCGGGTGTATTTCGAGGAGATGATGCGACACACTTCGATGAGTCGGAACAGGGTGGTTTCGTACCACGTCGTCAGGTCGTCTTCGGCGGCCGTCACCAACTCCAGCTTCTCTTCGGGGTAGTAGATGAGCGTGCACAACTCCCTGATTTCCTCCTTCGAGAGGGTCTCGTCGTAGCGTTCTTTGATCTTGCGTTTGATGGTGCCCGAGGCGTTCTTGAGGATGTGTTGGAAGGCTTCGTGCTCTCCGTGTATGTCGGCCACAAAATGCTCCGTGCCTTTGGGCAGGTTGAGGATGGCTTCCAGGTTGATGATTTCCGTGCTGGCGGCAGCGGCGTTGGGGAAGCTCTGTGAGAGCAGCTCCAGGATGCGTCGGTCCTGTTCCACCTGTCGGGTCATGGATTGGTTGTTTGCGCTCATTTTCTTTGTCCTTTCGACTGCAAATGTACGAAAAAGTCGCCACACTCCGAAGGCCTTGCACCGTAAAAAGTGAAAAAACGCGTGATTTGCTTAATATTCTCCCGACTGCCGGGCGCTCCACCCGCATTTTTTTTATACCTTTGTCCCGTATGATGCGGTGTTTCGCCCTTCTTTCGAGCCTCGTGCTCCTTTTTTCTTCGCTGCAGGCGGAGGAGGGGAGAGCTTTTCCGGCCGTTCCTGCTGATTCTCTGTCTGCTGCGGCCGACACGCTTTCGGCGCCGGCTGCGCTTCCTGCCGACAGCCTCAGGTCCGACAGCCTTCTTGTTGATACTGCGGCCATCGACTCCACCCACATCGTGGTGGGCGACACCGTGCGCAACAACCGCTACGACTACCGCAGCAAGAAGGGCATCACGCGCGCTTACTACTGGCTGATGGACTACCTCTCCAACACCAACAAGGAGAGCAACAAGAAGGTGGACTGGAGCTTCATCGCCGGTCCGGGCTACAACCCCAACACCTCGTTCGCCATCGGCGGTGTGGCCAGCATCCTTTACCGCTGGGACCAGAAGGACGTCTCGCTTCAGAAGTCCGACTGCAGCATCTACTTTAACCTCGGCCTCACGGGTATGATCGAGGTGGGCTTTCAGGGTCACAACTACATGCCCAAGGACCGCCACCGCTGGTTCTACGAGCTCTCGTTCAAGAATGTGCCCAACGACATGTGGGGCATCGGCTTCGACATGGGCAAGGACGACGCCAACAAGGGCAAATACAAGCAGTATCAGCTGATTTTCAGCCCCGACTATCTCTTCCGTCTGGCCAACAATCTCTATATGGGCGCCCGCATGAAGCTCGCTATGGTCAACACGCGCGACTTCACCTTCCCCGTGCGCGACGGTCAGGTCATCGACCTCATCAACGGTCAGGACCGCAACATCTTCAGCACTGGCTTCGGCGCCACCTTCCTCTACGATTCCCGCGACTACGGCCTCAATGCCTATCACGGCCACTATGTCTGCCTCCAGCAGCTCTACTATGCGCCCGGTCTCAACACCTACGACTTCTGGTCCACCGACTTCACCTACCGCACCTACACGCCGACGTGGACCAAGTGCGTCCTGGCCTTCGAGTTTCACGGCCTCTTCAACTACGGCGGCGAAGTGCCTTGGACGAATATGGCCGAGGCCGGTGTGGACGGCCGCATGCGCGGCTACTATCGCGGCCGCTATCGCGACAACAACATCATCGAGGCCCAGCTCGAGTTCCGTCAGCGCATCTGGCACCGTTGGGGTGCTGTGCTCTGGGGCGGCTTCGGCAACGTGTTCCCCAACTTCGACGGCTTCCGTTGGAGCCACACGCTGCCCAGCTATGGTCTGGGCATCCGCTGGGAGTTCAAGCCGCGCGTCAACGTGCGTATCGACTACGGCTTCACGCGCGACGAGGGCAGTGTGGTGTTCAGCATCAATGAAGCATTCTGATTAAATCTTTTTTTGCGATGACAAGATTCCTTCGCCTCTGTTTTCTGCTTCTCGTCTCGGCTCCGTTGTTTGCTGAAGACGAGCTGATTAAGTTTGGTGACTTCGAGCAGTGGGTCACGCGTCACTACAAGGAGAGCGCCGTCATCGGCGGCAATCGCAAGACCATCCTCGAGGTGGGCCCCACGTCCACATGGCCGGAGGGTGAGCCTTATGTCAACAAGGGCGGCAGTCCCTGGGCCACGAGCAATGTCTACGCCAAGGTGAGCGGTGTGGTGAAGACCAACGCCAGCGTCTATCGCGACACGCACGAGGGTCGCGGCCATTGCGTCAAGCTCGTCACCCACGAGGAGGCGGTCAAGGTCATCGGCATCATCAACATCCGCGTGCTGGCGGCCGGTTCGCTCTTCACGGGCGAGATGAAGGAGCCCATCAAGTCGTCTAAGAATCCCATGTCCAACATGAACATCGGCATTCCCTTCTCGCGCCGTCCGCGCGCCGTGAAGTTCGACTACAAGGTGACGCTTTCCGACGCGCCCGACCGCATCCGTCAGACGGGCTTCTCGCGCGTCACCAAGGTCAGCGGGCGCGATCTCTGCGAGGTCGTCGTCATCCTGCAGCAGCGCACGGAGGACGCCAAGGGCAATCTCTCCGCCCGCCGTGTGGGCACGATGATTGCGCGCTTCGACCGCTCCACCGCTTCGTGGGTCAACGACCGCGAGTTCGCCATCCGCTACGGCGACATCTCCCGCGAGGCTGACTATCGCGACTGGATGGGCCTCATCAGCGGCGAACGCACCTTCTACGCCTACAACAGCAAGGGCAAGCTCGTGCCCTGTCCCGAGGTGGGATGGGCTCCGGCCGACGCTCAGCCGACGCATGCCATCGTCAAGTTCGACTCCTCTCACGGCGGCGCCTACATCGGCAGTGTGGGCAACACCTTCTGGGTGGACAACGTCCGTTGGGTCTATTGATTTTCTGAGGGATGAACACGCCTTACTATCTCATCGAGGAGCGCCTTCTGCGCCGCAATCTGGAGCTTATCCGCCGTGTGGCCGATGCCTCCGGTGCCGAGATCATTCTGGCCTTCAAGGCCTACGCCCTGTGGCGCACGTTTCCCATCCTGCGCGAATATATCTCGTCCACGACGGCCTCCAGTCCCTGGGAGGCGCGTCTGGCTCTGGAGGAGTTCGGCGCCCGCGCCCACACCTTCTCTCCGGCCTACACCGAGGCCGATTTCCCGGAGCTTCTGCGCTGCTCTTCCCACATCACCTTCAACTCCCTCTCGCAGCTGCGGCGCCTGCGCCCGCTCGTGTCCTCTTATAATATGTCGCACCTGTGCGAGCCCGTCTCCGTAGGCCTGCGCATCAACCCCGAGCATTCCCACATCGAGACGGCGCTCTACGATCCCTGCGCGCCCGGCTCGCGCTTCGGCGTGCTCTCGTCGGACCTCACGGACGACGATGTGGCCCTCGTCGACGGCTTCCATTGCCATTGCCACTGCGAGTCGTCGGCGGAGGATCTGGAGGACAACCTGCGCTATATCGAGGAGAAGTTCTCCCGCTGGTTCCCGCGTTTGAAGTGGCTCAACCTCGGCGGCGGTCATCTCATGACGCGCGAGGGCTACGACACGGAGCGTCTCATCCGCATCCTGCGCGGCCTTCAGGAGCGCTGGCCCCGCCTGCATCTCATCCTCGAGCCCGGCAGCGCCTTCGGCTGGCAGACGGGCCCGCTGGTGGCTTCCGTGGTCGATGTGGTGGAGAACGGCGGCATCCGCACGGCGATCCTCGATGTGTCCTTCACCTGCCACATGCCCGACTGCCTGGAGATGCCCTACAAGCCTCAGGTGCGCGAAGAGGTGACGCCCGACGCTCCCGGCGCGCGTCCTTACCGTCTGGGCGGCAATTCCTGCCTGAGCGGCGACTTCATGGAGGGTTTCTTCTTCGACCGCGATTTGAGGGTGGGGGACCGCCTTCATTTTGAGGACATGAACCACTACACGACGGTGAAGACCACGATGTTCAACGGCATCCCTCATCCGGCCCTTGTCTTGCGCCGTCTGGACGGCCGTGACGAGCTGCTTCGCCGCTTCTCCTACGAAGATTATCGCGACCGCATGGATTGAATGAGGCTTTTTTTGCTTCTTTTCAAAAAAAAGTTGCCCAAATGTTTGGCCGAACCGAAAAAATGCCTTACCTTTGTGCCCGCAATTCAGCGGATTTGCTTCCTTTAATGCGGAAATAGCTCAGTTGGTAGAGCACAACCTTGCCCCAAGAAAAAAAGGTAAACCCAACCTTGGCAAGAAGTTAGCTCACCGCAGAGATAAAGGAGCATGATAATGCGGAAATAGCTCAGTTGGTAGAGCACAACCTTGCCAAGGTTGGGGTCGCGAGTTCGAGTCTCGTTTTCCGCTCAGATTTATTGCAGAATGCCCAAGTGGCGGAATTGGTAGACGCGCACGTTTCAGGTGCGTGTGTCGCAAGACGTGCAGGTTCGAGTCCTGTTTTGGGCACCAGCAATGCGGACGATGTCCGCAGCGTGTTGGAGAGGTGGCGGAATTGGTAGACGCGCTACTTTGAGGTGGTAGTGTCGCGAGACGTGGGAGTTCGAGTCTCCTCCTCTTCACTCGCAAAGCGCCCCGAGTCGTTCAGACCCGGGGCGCTTTTTTTATTCAACTATTCATTTTTCATTTTTAATTTTTAATTATCAATTGCCTCAATCACGTCTCTCAGCAGCGCGTTGAAGTCGATCACGCCGTCGGGCTTCGGCGAGTAGCTCAGCACGGCCACCACGAGTTCCTTGGAGGGAATGATGTAGACGCGCTGTCCGTCGTGACCGTTGCAGTAGAAGACGTCTGAGGGCGCATCGGGCAGGCGGTCGGGCTTGGAGCCTTCGCGTTCCGTCCATGAGGGTATGTCGTTGTAGTCCATCCTGTTGAGCCAGAAGAAGGAGCCGTAGGCGCCTCTGCTGTCGGAGGCCGGTGTGGCGGTGTAGGCGACCCATCCCTTGGGCAGGATGCGCTCGTCGCCGACACATCCGTCGTCGAGATACATCTGGCCGAAGCGGGCGAAGCCGCGCGCCGTGAGATAGAGATACGACGAACCGACGGGCGTGCCGCTCATGTCCTCCTCGAAGACGGCGTCGCGGATGTCCAGCGGCGTGTAGAGACGGCGGTCGATGTAGCTGAGGAACTCCCTTTGTGTGGGGAACTTGTCGCGCAGACAGCGCATCACGATGTTGGTGCTGCCGCTGGAGTAATACCATCGTGTGCCGGGCTTCTGCTGCAGGGGTTTGTTGATGGCGTAGAGGCCCATATCCTCTGCGCAGTGGAGCATCAGGTTCACGTCGGAGCGTGCGCCGTAGTCCTCGTTCCACTCCAGTCCGCTCTGCATCTGCATCAGGTCGTTGAGGGTGATGTCCCTGCGTCCGTCCTCCTGCCATTGTTCGATGCCCGTCGGGGCGTTGATGTCCACGAGGCCGTCCCGGACCATCGCGCCGGCTACGGCGTTGGTGAAGCTCTTGGCCATGCTCCAGCTCAGCAGGCGTGTCTGGGGTGTGATGCCCTCGTCGTAGCGCTCACACACGGCGCCGCCCCTGTGCATCACCACGAAGGCGAAGGGATGTCCGCCGTAGGCGCGCCCCTTCATGAAGGCGTCTCCCACGTAGGCCATCCTGGCGCTGACGGCGGAGTCGCCCTCGGGCAGAGGTTGCTCGCTCGCGGGCTCCTGGATCTGCAGCGGATACTTCTGGGCGCGCAGCTCGTCGGCGGTGGCGCCGCGCAGCAGTGTCACGCCGTAGCCCTCGCGCCAGGCGGCGGTGGAGCTGGCCCAAAGGAAGCGGCTTGTCACCGTTTTGTTGACACTGTCCACCGTGTTGCCGGTGTAGCGGATGAAGGAGAAGTTGAGGTCGAGGGCCTCCACCTCGCTGGCCTCCCGCCCCGATACGAACACCGCCGAGGCGAGGTTCTTGGCGGCATATCCCGTGATGATGGGCAAGAGGCTGTTGAGCCAGATGCCTCCGCCCGTGAGGGCGAGCAGGAGTGTGATCCCTGCGATGTGTTTAAATTTCTTCATAACAGCGCAAATATACAAAATAATGTTTAAAGTTTAGAGTTTAGAGTTTAGAGTTTAGAGTTTTAAGACTAATTTTTTGTATTTTTGCAGACGAAAACCTTAAAATCCGATACCGATGAAGCGTTTTTTGCCCCTCCTGTGTGCTCTTTTTCTGAGTTTTGCGGCTTCTGCCGAGACGACCTATCTGCCCACCTATCGCGGCTACATCCACATCGTCGACGGCACGGACACCGTCTCCGTGGAGTCGCCCCTCACGGAGCTGGCTCTGAGCGATACGGCGTCCTCTTTCACCATACACATCAACCACGAACTGGTCGACGAGGACAAGGTGGAGGCCATCAAGCGCAGTAAGCGCACGCAACTGGTGATGACCGTCACCTCCGTCGTGTCGGGCGTGCCGGGCGGCGGCATCTTCACGCAGCTGGGCAACATGATCAAGAAGGGCAGTGCCGCGCTGCCGGGCAACCTCTCCGAGATCTACGAGCAGAACATGAAGTCCGACCAGGTGCTCTCCATCAACGTGTGGATCGACAACACTTCCGACGAGGAGCTCCTCATCAACGACACCGACCGCGGCCTCATCTGGTTTCTGCCGGCGGGGCAGGGGATGGACCTGCGCATGTCCAATCCCGATGTCATCCGTCTGCGTATCAGCGACTTGCGCCACGAGCATGTGCGCTACGCCTTCATCACGGCGGGCAGCTCCACCAAGAAGTACGACGTCGTCTTTGAGGACCCCGACTGCTGGATTGCGGAGCATCGCACCTTGCTGCGTCAGGTGACGGGCTACACGCGCATCTCCAAGGCCGACTACGCCACCGAGTCGCTCTCCATCGACCAGTACAAAATCTCACGAATGCCTTGGTTGCAGATCTTAAAGAAAAACCAAGAAAACATAAGAAAACATAGAAAACCCCTTTCTGCTGGCATTGCCGGACGCCATTCCAAGAAAATAGCTGGGGCTCGGAAGTTGTTGCTTCCTTTATGAGCGATGGATTATCGTCCTTATGAAAGCGAGCTTTCCACGGTCGCTTTCTCCATCGCTCTTCACGTGCTCTCAAGAGAGCCCGCGCCCCATCTCGAAAATTTTATGCGAACGGCGCAAGCCTAGGACACCTGCGGTGTGATGTATTTATTTCAACAGCTTCGTTACTGCAGCGATGAACGAAACGGCTTTTGGGGTATATTCGTCCACCATTTCCTGATCGCAATATACGAAGTCGTCATAATCTCCGCTGTGACGTATCTCAAACAAACGGCTGAATGTCTTTCCGTGCTCATTGGACAACACGCCTTTCGACACAAAGTGAAGGCCCAGCATGGTTTTCACTCCGGCGTGTGTGGAGGTCGGCATATTATTCGCTGCGAGCAGTGCGAGAGATGCATAAAAACAGGCATAATACAAACGATTGACAGCTGCGTTGTAATAGCCCTCCTTTGCCAGCAACTTCGACTCCTGTATGGTTTCGTTTGCCCTTTCAATTCGGTATTTGATGAGCGACTGGCGGCTTTGTTCGTCCAAGACTTCCTTCATATTCTGATTCCTTCATTCATTACGTTGACATAGAACGGGGTCTTGAACGGTCTGTTCTCCCATTGCTTGCGGAGCATAATCATCGGACTGACGAGTATGCCTGTGGCCAGTTCTATGTTATAGAGTTCGCCTGCTAACTCATCCTCGTGCTTCAGGTCGCGACGGTCGCCGTCAAGAAGGATGAGCAGGTCGATGTCGCTGTCTGCGTGAGCGTCACCGCGTGCCTCAGAGCCATATAATATCACTGTTGCCGTCGGGGCAATGCGATGTATTGTTTGGCTGATTTGCTTAACGACTTCTGTTCGTTTCATACACTCTCCAACACGATATTATGACGCAAAGATACAACTTTTTATTTAACTTGCAAACTTATTGCATCATTTTTTGCATATAAGAAATGAAAGATGTGTGATTGAGGTGGCTACGGGGCGCAGCTTCGTGGTTTTCTTTGTTTTCTTTCAAATACACCCGACGATATTTTACAATTGTCAATTGTCAATTTTCAACATTGCGATTAAGCGAGCGCAAAACCAAGCTTGTTTGAGTTTTGCCGAGCGTAAGCAATGTCTATGGAACGAAGTTACATGAATTTCCAATTTTTTTTCGTATCTTTGCAGCTGAAAAAGTATCATTTACGATGAAAGAGATTTATTTCGCCGGGGGGTGCTTCTGGGGCACAGAGCACTTCTTCAAGCAGATAGAGGGCGTCACCGACACCGAGACGGGCTTCGCCAACGGCCACACCGAGCATCCCACCTACAAGGAGGTCTACACCGACACCACGGGTTTCGCCGAGACGGTGCGCGTCGCCTACGACCCCTCGCGCGTCAGCCTGCGCTTCCTCCTGCGCATGTTCTTCAAGGCCATCGACCCCACGAGCCTCAACCGTCAGGGCCACGACGAGGGCACGCGCTACCGCACGGGCATCTACTTCACCGACCCCGCCGATCTGCCTCTCATCGAGGAGGTCTGGCAGGAGGAGCAGCAGCGCTGGTCGGAGCCCCTTGTGGTGGAGAAGGAGCCTCTTCGCAACTACTATCCTGCGGAGGACTACCATCAGGACTACCTGGACAAGAACCCCGACGGCTATTGCCACCTGCCGCTCTCGCTCTTCGCCTTCGCTCGAGAGGCCAAAGACACGGAGCTTTCGTGAAAAGGTTGATGCAAGGAAATCTTGCGCTCCCACGGGAGATTTTTTTCCTAGCCCACGGGAAAGTCAAATTAGCGACAGGAGAGAAGTGAGAGTCGGCAGTCGGGACGGGAGAGGCTTTTGTCAAAATTTCAGCAGTGGATTCTCGAAGAAACACGCCTTGCGACGAGAAGACAATCGCCTGATAATCAATACTGGTTTGTTCGGCGAGCCCTCGATTAGAGACCGTGCAGAGACCGTGCAGAGACCGACCAGAGCCCGTGAATGCGGGTTTGGGTGTAAAGTTTTATGTACACTCTGATTGGTAGAAAGAAGGAACGACACTGTTCTTCTTAATATCTTACTGTTTCTTTTATCGGGACAAGAACTTCCTCACAATCCGAAGAAGAACAACTTTCAACGTTCCCCGTTCCTCCTTCCATATCTATCCAACGATAAGAATTCTTCCACATAATCAGTCCTTTCTGCTGATTGAAATAGCAGCATTTAACTAGGATGTTATCGTTAGAAAACTCGACTTTCGGGAATATTTTCTCGACATCGTGCGTACGGCAACAATGTGTGATATAATCCTTAACATAGTCCGGCAATCGGTCTATGTCGGAAGGATCACAGATCAAATTACGGCGGATATAATTCCCGTGATTAAAAGTTGGGAGAAAGTGTTTCAATTTGTCCAATAAGAAGACTTCCCAGATGGCTTCTTCTTCGTGACTTAATTTAACGTACTCTAAAGGAGAAGGTACACTCTTTGCCAATACATCAGTTAAGAGTTTCGAAATTAACATGTCAGGTGAGAACTCCTCAGAGGAATAATACTCAGTTTTGCCCTGAAAAAGGTTGAATGATAACCATCGTTTAACTATTGAGAAAAATGACGATTTCAGCTTTGGAGAGAAATATTTTGTGGCATTCTCCTTATGGACGTAAGGCATTGTGTAGAAGTTCCGGTAGTTGCTTTCTATTGTCCCTAAACTGTATCCATGTGGATAAAGCCCCAATACGTAGCCCTGTTCAAGTTCTAGATGATTAAAGATGTCCATAATAAACGAGGCATCTTCAATACATAAATTATCTGCATATCCTTCATAGTCAATATTCTGACCAATCGTTAGATTTAAGTTCTCGTAGATATTGGCAAATTCTTGGTTCATATCTTAAGAGTTTTTTTTGAAATTATGCCGTCATTTGCTTTGATTAAGTGTGGAGTAGTAAAAAGAATCCGATTTAATGTAGTGATAATTTGGATTGTTAAAATGGTAAACTGTCCTCAGATTTACTTTTAAGCGAGATGTATTCCTCAACAATTAAGGACGCGGCTTTATCTAAAATGTCAGAATAATCTAGCCCATATTGTTTGCAAATATTTATCATGCTTTCGTTAGTGTCATAACACGTTTTTGCGTTTGCTATAGGAATGGTTAAATCATCTAGCTCATGGAAATATTTGAGTTCTCCATACTCGTTTTGAATGAATGTTTTCATCAGAGCACATAGCCGATTTCGAATTTCCAACTCCTTTTTTAATATTTCCTCACCCGTAAAATTATTATCTGCTCCGCTACTGGTAGTGTGGTCTGTTTCTACATCAAAAGATCGTACAACATCTGGCTTATTTACTAACATGAGACACGGCACATAATTACTATTATCAATACTCACCTCTGCATAATAGAAGTCGTCAACCGAACCTGTGTCTATCTTCTTTACGGCAGCGGGACTAACATAACCTTTTTTGCTACCACAGACAAAGAAAATTTTTCCAGTGTCAGGGTTTTTTATAAATTTCAATGATTCATTTTCGCGTATAATGAAATCCCTTGCAGACATCTTGTTGCGATATTTTATACCACTAGCTGATTTGGCAGATTCGTTTTGTAAACTTTCTGTGAGCCATTTAATCATAAAATGCGTACAGGTGTTCTCTGTTGAAATATTGAAGCGATCGGCTTCCTCTTTTAGTTTGTTATTCTTCAAGCGTTCTAGGATTTCTTTCGTGTCATCATCACCAAATGTAGATTTAAAACTTTGTAGGAACTCAGTCTTTATGTCTTGTATATCACAGCCTATGTTAGTGGCCCATCTTTCTATAGATGAAACTAATTCCTGTACATCTTTCTCACTCAGCAACGACATATTTTTTTCTGTAATTGCTTCTATCGCGCTCGCTTTTGTTGGGTTTAGCCGTTTATATCTCTGCCAAAAACTCTCTTGGGTAGTCGAATATCTTTGACTAGAATATTTATTTGTGCTTTCTTGATTAGACGTCTCTTTCTTATTGCCAAAATAATATAAAAGCCCGCCAATCGCACCTAATAAAAGACAACTCGAAAACTTGCTTCCGGCCGCATCGGTTGCACCATTAAAAGAAGCAATAATAGCCGCAAGTAGGTTCAATGCGGAAAAAACCAACAATATTACACCTATCTTTTTCATTGCACATTCAATATTTAATTATGTCTTATCGTTTCTTCAAATGGAATATCACTTTCGTTGGAGCAATCTTTCATTAAAACAAGGTTAAATACAATAAACGCGATAACAAAGAGGTAGAGGAGGATCTTTGCAATAGTATTTTCTTCCTCACTATGTTGTATACTTTTTCTCTGTTCTTTTTCCTTGTCCCAATTGTTTATGGTAATCTGGAAAATTACCATGATTGAACACATAATGCCTACGGCAATAATACCAACGGTTCCCATCTAATATTTATGTTTCGACACATAAAAAGAAAAGGTGCAAACAATCCTATATTTGCACATCCGGAGGTATCGCCAAACACCTAAGTCCCACAAATAAGGAAAGCTTGCACCATAAGGTACAAGCATTTCACTAACTTGCTGTTGGGACACATTCTTCTAGTTGGCGATTTTCCGAATGTCACATACAAGAAGTAAAACACTTCTTCTGATGATATGTCAGTTAAACTTCTAAGTCATTCTATACAAATTTGGTTTTCATGTGGCAAAGATACTCAAAATCTTCAATTATCACAACTTTTGGCAGAACAGGATTGCGTTTTTATATAAAAAATGTTTGCTTTGAGTTGTCAATCGCACAAAAACTTTCGCACCGTAGACTTTCCTGCGGGCGCTTTTCTTTTGGTCCTTCCAGATTTTACTGCATAGTTATACAAAACTTTTTTTATAGTTATCCGGAAAAATCGAATTAACTCCCAAAATCGTGTGAGTTAACTCGATTCATCGTTTGAGTTAACCCAATCGATCGTTTGAGTTAACTTAGGTTTTTTGACGGCCTTTTTGCAACAACGAACGGACACAAATGAGGTAAGATGTAAGAAGGAAGAGGGAAGAGAGGGCTTTGAAGAGAGACGTAACACAACATTCTGTGACAGTAGACAGTTGTGACAGTTAAAATTTGAGGGTGGGAACTCTCTTCTTATATATTATAACTAATTAATATATAATAATATATATATAAATATAAGGAAAATAAGGGTGCTTGAAAAATAACTGTCACAACTGTCTACTGTCACAACAAGCCATCGATATCTCCTCTAAAATCCAAAAACACAGCAAGATACGTTGTTGCTGCAAAAGCGCTATTCATCGCTTTTACCCTCAAATGCAGGACAATTAGTCTCAATAAAGGGCCGTTTTAGGCCTGAAAAGCATGCGCGAAACAGCATTTTGAGCATCGTTCACCCACAAAAGCGTTCGTCACAGTCTTCCGGAAAATTCGGCTCAGACCTGTTCCCCTGCGCAGCGCCTGCACAGCGCCTGCGAAACTGCAGATGAATAGTTTCGTTTGTCTAATCGCTTTTTTGTAAGAGAACGGACACAATTAACGCTTGTCCGTTGTGTCCGTTATGTCCGTTCAACGGACATTGCGGACATTAGGGACATCCGTAAAAATGTCCGTTGAAAATTTGCTTAGATGCTCCTCAGACTGTCGTCAGAGTGTTCCCAAAGGATTAGATTTTGGTGTTTTTCGCCGTGTTTTAGGGCGGTTTTGGTGAGTTTTGAAGCGAAAGTAGGGGGAGAAACAATTCCAAGTGGCCTCTAACTAGGGAAAATCGGTTCTCTAACTGGCGCGCAAAATTTCTCTAACTGGAGCGTAAAAGTTCAACAAAATTTCGTATCTTTGTACCAGAAAAATCTAAATACCATGAACGCAAAATCTATCTTTCTCGGTTTTCTGGCCGGCGTCGTGCTGACAGTCGCCGGATTGTTCGCGATACGACAAACGGCGGCAATAGACGAGACGAGCCCGAACGGTGCAGACCCTATACAATACCTCAGTCAGCCGGAGAGCTACGAGGGTAAGGAAGAAACATCCGTCAAAGTGTTTCTGGTGCTCGACAACGCCGCATTGGCCAACGAAATATCAAACAAAGAAAGCGGATGGTATGACGGCAACACCGTCATGGTAATCGGCAAGAAATTCTACTGCGACCAGATCATCACCATAAAAAAACCGAGAATAGTCGGCACATGCAGCCATCACACGCAGTCCGAAACGCCAATGACAATCCCCGTGATTGAAAGCGGGAAATGATGGATGATGTATGATGTATGATGGCTGATGTATGATGGTAACCGATACACGATAACCGCTAACCGATAAACGAAATTCTAAAAATAACGTTACCATGAGCGATGAGCTGCATTTTCTGCCACAACACGGACACTACCGCCATCTTCAGGTGTATCGCGTGGCTGAATCGCTCTACGATCTGACCTTCACCTTCTGCCAGCGTTTCCTGCCGCCTTATGGCGATCGCACTGTAGACCAAATGGTGCAGGCCGCGCGTAGCGGTAAGCAGAACATCGCAGAAGGCAATCAGGCGGCTGCCACCTCGTCGGAGATAGAAATCAAGCTGACGAATGTGGCCAAAGCCAGCCTTGAGGAGCTGCTGACGGACTTTGAAGACTATCTCCGCACACGCTCGCTGCAGCAATGGGGCGTGCATCATCCGCGTCTGGCGGCCATGAGACGATGGACGCGCAGCGAAGATTTTTTCAAGCAATATGCCGACGCTGCCGCCAACATGAACGACGAGGAAATGGCCAACCTGGGCATCACGCTCTGTCATCAGGCCATCTTCATGCTTGGTCGCCTGATAGAGACACAGCAGGAGCGTTTCGTGAAGGAGGGCGGCATCAAAGAGCGTATGCACGCCGCGCGCACCGGCTATCGCCAGGCGCAGGACGAGCAATTCGCAGCCCTGAAGAGAGAGAATGCAAACCTCCGCCAGCGTGTCAGGGAACTGGAGGAGACGGTCAGGAGGCTGTCATCGGAGTCATCTGAGTTATCGGAGTCATCGGAGTACTCAAAATATTCAGACCACTCAGATCACTCAGACCATTCAGATTAATCAGACTAAAAAAAAAATGAGCTGGACAGTGTTGATTCTTGCGGGGCTGTGCGAAGTGGCTTTCACCTATTGCCTGGGGAGAGCCAAAGAGGCCTCGGCGACGGAGTGGGGGATGTGGATCGGAGGCTTCGCCGCCTTCTACGTGCTGAGCGCCGTGCTGCTGGCACGCGCCACACAGACGCTGCCTCTGGGGACAGCATACCCCGTGTGGACGGGCATCGGCGCCATCGGTGCCGTGTTGGTAGGCATATTCATCTTCGAAGAGCCCGCCACATTCTGGCGACTCTTCTTCCTGACCACGCTCATCGGCTCCATCATCGGACTGAAGTCGCTGGCCTGAGAGCGCAGCGACTAAGATTCAGGATTCAGGATTCAAGATTCAGGATTCAATGCTTCCTGAACGCGCTGCGGAAGCCGCGCACCAGCTTTAGGCCGAACATCACACCCTCGAAGATCATCGTGCCCTTGGACACCAGCTGCGAGAACTGCTCGATGCGGTTCTTGGCCTTCGGCAGGGGAGCGATGGCGGCAGAGAAGCTCTCGTTGAGCTGCTGCTGACTCTTGGCGGCCTCCTCGTGCACCTGAGCCTTGTCCAGGCCGGCAACGCCGAAGACGTCGTCGGTGATGGCGCTCACGGGCTGCTTGATCCAGGCGCCGCGCTTGGCCCACACCACGATGAACAGCAGTAACAGCACCGCAAAGAGGATGAGGAAGCCCAGAGAGGGGCTGCCCGTGAGCTCGCCCAGACAATGGGCTACGGCAAAGGCCAGAAGAAGCAGCACTATGCTGCCCAGCATGATGAGCACGAAAGCCACGATGACGGCGGAGAGGAGCCTCGAGAGCCCCTCTGCCGTCGTCACGGCAATGCTGCGCTTCTGCAACTCAAAATACTCCTTGAGCTGCACGAAAAAACTTTGCTGTTCGTCCACCTTATTCGGCTTCAGGTTCCAACTCCTCGGCGATGTCCTTCACCAATTCGTCCATCTCCTTGCGACCCAGACGGATGCCGCGCTTCTTGAGAGCCTCGGCGATCTTCTCGCGGGTCTCGGAGCCCTTCTCAGGCGCCATCAGAATGCCACAGGCAGCACCAACGGCTGCACCGGTGATAAATGCGAAAAGGAAATTCAGTGCTTTCATCGTTCTTTAATATTAAAGGTTAATACAAGGTTGGTTTCAAAGCTTAAAATTCACTTAATTCTCGTGCAAATATATAGTTTTTTTCTTAATGTATCCTAATATCGGGTAAAAAAATGCACAAGAATGCGCTTTTTTTTGTACCTTTGCGGGTGAAATCGCGAAAAAAACGTAAAAATAACCCTCAATAAACGCAAAAAAGCAATGAACAAGAAAGTGATGATGGGCGCAGCCCTCGCAACCGTGTTTGCCATGACCAGCTGTAAGAGCAGCGAGAGTGCTTACAAGAAGGCCTACGAGAAGGCTAAAGCCCAGCAGACCGAGCAGCCCGCAGCTACTCAGGTGACGCCCGTGCAGACCACCCAGAACGTGAGCGTGACGCCCGTGGACAACACCGACTACAGCAACGTGGCCGTGCGTACGGAGAATGTCACCGTGGTGACCGGCAACCCCCTGAAGAGCTACAGCGTGGTGATTGGCGCCTACAGCATCAAGGCCAATGCCGACCGCACCTGCGACTTCATCGCCGCGAAGGGCTATCAGCCCCAGATCGTGATGAACCAGGAGAGAGGTCTCTACAGAGTGGTGGCTTTCACCAGCGACAGCAAGGCTGAGGCCGCACGCACCCGCGACGTCGTGAAGAATCTGCGCAGCGACTTCGCTGAGGCTTGGCTGCTCTACCAGAAGTAATTGGGACGCATACTGGCCATCGACTACGGCAAGAAGCGCACCGGACTGGCCGTCAGCGATCCGCTGAAAATCATCGCCGGAGCGCTTGACACCGTAGACACCGCCCGACTGATGGACTGGCTCAAAGACTACCTCAGGCGGGAAGACGTGGAGCAGTTCGTGGTGGGGCTGCCGAAACAAACCAACGGTCTGGACAGCGAGAATCTTCCTCGCGTCCGGACCTTTGTCAGTCAGTTGGAGCAGACCTTCCCCGGGGTGCCCGTCGTCTGGTGGGACGAGCGCTACACCTCGGTGATGGCGCATCAGACGATGATCGAGAGCGGCATCTCGCGCAAAGCCCGACGGGACAAAGCGCTGGTCGACCGCATCGCCGCCACCATCATCTTACAAAGTTATATGGAAAGCAAGGGATGATACTTCCAATCTACACTTACGGACAAGGCGTGCTGCGCCGCGAATGCGAAGAAATAGAGCCCGGACACCCCGGGCTTGAACAGCTTATCGCCGACATGTGGGAGACGCTGGCCAAGAGCGAAGGCATCGGGCTGGCGGCGCCCCAGGTGGGGCAGGCGCTGCGTCTGGCCGTCATCGACCTCAGACCTCTGGCCGACGACTACCCCGAATACACTGATTTCAAACAGGTCTACATCAACCCCTACATCGAGGAGTATGACGAGACGGAGAAAGACACCTCGGACGAGGGTTGTCTCTCGCTGCCCGGACTCCACGAGAAGGTGACGCGCCCCACACGCATCCGCGTGAGCTGGCAGGACGAGAACTTCGCGGAGCACGAAGAGTGGGTGACGGGCTATCTGGCCCGCGTGATGCAGCACGAGTTCGACCATCTGGACGGCGTGCTCTACACCGACCGCGTGAAAGGTCTGCGCCGCCAGCTGCTCATGCCCAAGCTGCAGGGCCTGCAGAAGGGCAAATTCTCGTGCAGCTACAAAGTCAAAGCTCCCCACAAGTGAAGCGCCTCGGGCTCATAGTGCTGCTGATTGTGACTATGGCCTCCGCCCTGAGGGCACAAATCAACACGGACCGCGTCATACAGATGGGGCGGACCGCCATCTACTATGAGGACTACGTGCTGGCCATACAGCGCTTCAACCTGGTCATCGGGATGAAGAACTGGCTGCCCGAGCCCTACTTCTATCGAGGGCTGGCGAAATTCTATCTGGAGGACTACAAAGGCGCCGAGATGGACTGCTCGCAGGCCATCGAGCGCAACGCCTACAAATTCGACTACTACTATCTGCGCGCCCTCTGCCGCTGCAACCAGGACCGCTTCGACGAGGCCATCACGGACTACCGCTCGGCCATCCGCCAGAACCGCGTGGACCGCAACTGCTGGTACAACCTGGCCGCCTCGCTGCTCAACACCAAGCGCTACGACGAGGCCGACGCCACGCTCGACACGATGCTGACGCTCTGGCCGCGCGACCCGCAGCAGATGTCGATGAAGGCCCAGGTGAGTCTGTGCAAGGAGGACACCGTGAAGGCCGAAGAGTGGACCGACAAGGCGCTGGAGCAGGACGAATACAACGGTGTGGCCCTCAGCCTGAAAGCCTCCATACTGCTCCACCGCGACTCCAGCGCTCAGGCCGAGCAGGTGTTCACCAAAGCGCTGGTGCAGCGCCCCCGCGAGAGCAACCTCTACAGCGGACGCGCCATCGCCCGCTACAACCAGAATAATCTGCGCGGCGCTATGGCCGACTACGATCAGGCCATCGAGCTGGACTCGCTGAGCTACGCCTCGCACTACAACCGAGGTCTGCTGCGCGCCCAGGTGGGTGAGGACAACAAGGCGGTGGAGGACTTCAACTTCGTCTTGCGTCTCGACCCGACCGACATCATCGCCCTCTACAACCGCTCGCTGCTGCTGGACAACACGGGCGACTATCAGGGCGCCATACGCGACCTCTCGGCCGTCATCAGGGAATACCCCCAGTTCTGGGCCGGATACATGCAGCGCGCCGCCATCAAGCGCAAGATCGGCGACATCGCCGGCGCCGAACGCGACGAATTCAAAGTGCTGAAAGCCCGCATGGACGCCTCGCAGGGCAAGCTCAAGCGCGACACCACACGTCACACGGTGAAGAAAGACCAGCGCCAGCTGGAGGATCACGCCCGCCTGATCTCGGAAGAGGAAGCTCCGCAATACGCCGACCTGGCGCGCGGCAAGGTGCAAAACCGGCACACGGAGCTCACGCTGGTGAAGCGCCCCCGGACCGACACGCCGACGGAGGCCGACATGCTCTTCGATCAGGGCGAGCACTACTACATCCTGGGCGACTACGTCACTGCCATCGACTCCTACACCGAAGCCATCAAGATGGACGACCGCCACCGCGAGTCGTACTACAACAGGGGCATCATTTATCTGCTGCAGGACCGCATAGAGGAAGGGCTGGCCGATCTGTCGAAGGCCGGAGAGCTGGGGCTCTATCAGGCCTACAACCTCATCAAACGTTATTCGCAAAAGAAAAATTGAAAAGAGCCGCGCGGATGATGTGATGAAACTCCGACTAGATAGGATTTGAGGGTTTGCCTTCTTTGTAATCCGCTGCGCTCCGGAGAGTGGCGGCACGCCATCGAAAAGCAAAACTGGTCTCGTTTCAGTAAATTAATTGATGAGAATCCCGATCAAACCCGCGCGGCTCATGTGCAAAGGTAGGGAAAAAGAAGAGTCAAAGCAAAGGAAAAAGGGTATTTTTTGCTTTGCGGTGAGATTTTTTTCAAAATAAGGGCGTTTTTCAATTTTTTTTTATAACTTTGTACTCAAATGGTGTCTTAATCACACAGCATGAAACTTGTTTTTTCACTTGAATACCGCACTGATTGGGGTCAGGATCTTCGTGCGGAGGTGACGCTCAAGCGCAAACGGGGCGCCGACGTGCGTCGCGTATACCCCCTGCACACCGACGACGGACTCAACTGGACGGGCGAAGCCCTCGTCACCGAAAAGGACATCGAGCGCTTCACCTACCGCTACGCCGTCTATGAAGGCGATCTGGTCTTCAGGCAGGAGTGGGACGGCGTGCCGCGCGACTTCCCGGCAGCCGACCGCAACTTCGTCTTGAGCGACTACTGGAAGGACATCCCGCCTCTGCAGCACCTCTACTCGTCGGCCTACCTCAATTGTATCACGCACACGCAGGCGCAGAAAGCCGACCTCGTGTACTTCCCCCGCACGCTCGTCTTCCGCGTGCAGGCGCCGCAGCTCAAGGAGCACCAGAGTCTGGGCCTGCTTGGCAGTCTGCCCTCACTGGGCGCCTGGATGCCCGAAAGGCCTCTGGCCATGAGCCGGGCGGGCGCGCACGAATGGATCATCAGCCTCAATGCAGAATATCTGGCCTCGCACTTCGAATACAAATACGTCATCGTGGACGAGAAGAGCGGCGAGGTGATCTCGTGGGAAGAAGGTGAAAACAGAAGTTACGACATCCGTGAAAAGACAGGCGACATCCTCGTGGTGTGGGACCGTCGCATACGCATCCGCGAGGAGCACTGGAAGGCCGCCGGCGTGGTGATTCCCGTCTTCTCGCTGCGCAGCGAAAAGAGTCAGGGCGTGGGCGACTTCGGCGACCTCAAACGCATGGTGGACTGGGCCGCAAAGGCCGGGCTGCGCTGCATCCAGGTGTTGCCCCTGCCCGCCGTGCTCGACGGAGAATACATGACGCGCTACGAGCGCGAACGCGTGCGCCTCAACAATCTGCCGCAAGAGGACTACGAAGGCGTGGAGCGCCTCAAGAGCGAATACCTCCGCCGACTCTACGAGCAGGAAGGCGAAGCGGTGATGCTGAGCGCTGCCTATCAGAACTTCTTCAAAGCCAACGAGGACTGGCTCATCCCTTACGCCGTGTTCTGCCACAGAAGAGACGCCGACGGCACCTCGTGCTACCGCGACTGGAAAGAGCTCGCCGAGTATGATGAGAAGAAAGTCTACCGCTACTTCGAGGCCAACAAGAAAGAGGTGAACTACTACGTCTGGGTGCAGTACCTGCTGGACCAGCAGCTCTCGCAGGCTTCGCGCTACGCCCGCCGTCAGGGCGTCATCCTCAAGGGCGACATCCCCATCGGCATCTCACGCACGAGCGTGGAGGCCTGGTCGCAGCCCGAGCTGTTCAACCTCGAGGGTTCGGCCGGCGCGCCGCCCGACGACTTCTCCAAAGACGGTCAGAACTGGGGCTTCCCCACCTACAACTGGGAGGCCATGCATCAGACGGGCTATCGCTGGTGGATCAGGCGCTTCAAGAAGATGGCCGAATACTTCGACGCCTACAGAATAGACCACGTGCTGGGCTTCTTCCGCATCTGGCAGGTGCCCGTCAACTGTCCGACGGCGCTGCTGGGACAATTCGTGCCGGCGCTGCCCATGACGGTGGAGGAAATCGAGAGCTACGGCATGGCGTTCCATCCTCAGCTCTTCGTGGAAGACTACCGCCAAAAGGGCCTCTATCATCCCCGCATCTCGGTGAAGGACGATCCCAACTACCAGCAGTTGCCCCCGCAGGAGCGGCAGGCCTTCGACCGGCTGCACGAGCAATACTTCTACCACAGGCATAATGACTTCTGGGGAGCGGAGGCCATGAAAAAGCTGCCAGCGCTCCTGGAAGCCACGCAGATGCTGGTGTGCGCCGAAGACCTGGGTATGGTGCCCGAGTGCGTCGGTCCTGTGATGGACCGTCTGCGCATGCTCTCGCTCGAGATACAGGCGATGCCCAAGGCGCTCGGCGTGCGTTTCGGACGTCTGGAAGAGAATCCTTACCGCTCCGTAGCCACCATCTTCACGCACGACATGCCTACGCTGCGTCAGTGGTGGGAAGAAGACCCCGAAAGGAGTCAGGCCTACTGGAACGAGGCGCTGCACAAAGACGGTCGCGCGCCGCAGACGATGGAAGGATGGCTGGCGGAGGAAATCGTCTCGCGCCATCTGTTCTGCCCCTCGATGCTCTGTCTGATCTCGCTGCAGGACTGGCTGGCAATGGACGAGACGCTGCGCCTCGCAGATCCCAACGGCGAGCGCATCAACATCCCCGCCGTGGCCCGTCACTATTGGCGCTACCGCATGCATCTCTCCATTGAGCAGCTGCAGAAGGCGGACGACTTCAACCGCAAGGTGAAGGATATGGTGGAGCGCTCCGGAAGACAGTAAATAAGCGGAAAATGAAATTGATTCTCGCCTCCAACAGCCCGCGCCGCAAGCAGTTGCTTGCAGGCTTGGACCTGCCCTTCGAGGTGCGCGTGAAGGACGGCATCGACGAGACATTCCCCCGGGATCTCCCCGCAGAAGAGGTGCCCGTTTGGATATCTCGCCGTAAGGCAGAGGCCTACGACATAGCCGACGGCGAAGTGCTCATCACGGCCGACACCGTAGTGGCTGTCGGAGGAAGGATACTCGGCAAGCCCGCCTCGCCCGAGGAGGCGAAGCAGATGCTGCGCAGCCTCTCCGGCCGCACGCATCACGTCATCACCGGCGTCACGCTGCGCGTCCGCCGCACGGAGCGGGGAGGTGCCGACGACTACTTCAGCTTCAACGCTGTGACCGAAGTCACATTCACCACCCTCAGCCGGGAGCAGATCGACTACTACGTCGCGACCTACAAACCGATGGACAAAGCCGGAGCCTACGGCATACAGGAGTGGATAGGCTATGTCGGCGTGACGGGTATTCAGGGTTCGTACTACAACGTGATGGGTCTGCCCGTGCAGCGTCTCTCGCAGGCGCTCGCAGATTTTGTCGGCATCGGCTCAAATGTCAAAGCGTAGCTGGAAGCTGACGTCCTGCTTCAGGGGAGAGAAGATCTGCTGCAGGGCGCTCGAGATGATGTCGCGGTCGAAGTAGTATGTCACGCCGTATTTCAGCTCCAACATCCAGATTTTCTTCCTGTTGCTCTTAGAGAGGCTGTCGCTCCAGCGCAGCGTCAGAGCGCTGCGGATTCCCTGTCCGTAGTAGGCTGTGTAGTCGGTGGAGTTCCATAGGGCCGGCTCGTAGAGATAGATGCTGCAGAGGTAGGCGGGCGAGTCGAAATACCCTGCGGAGAAGACGCCCTGAAGGCGCTGACGCAGCAGCCTCATTCGGAGATTCTGCACGAGGCCCCAGCCCAGATGACGTGTTTGCAGTTTGTCGTCAATCGTGTAGCAGCGCAGGAGTGCGCTGCACTGCCAGCGCAGACGCTCGTGGGGCGTGAAGGCATACTGCAGCTTGAGGCGATGGCTGGTGTTCATCTGATCGCGCACGCTCTTGCGTTTGAGATTGTAGCGTAGCGCCGTGTGGTGGCGACGGCCGGGAGCGACGGAGATCTGCCCCATGATGTCCTGGCCGCTGTCGCTGCTGCTCATGCCGAAGCGGGGCCAGTGGAAATAGAAGAAGTCGGCGTAGCTCTCCAGCAGAATCATGTCCCAGGGACGCGCTGCCAGACGCAGCAGCACGCCGGTCTCGTTTTGCCGGCGTGAGTTCTCACTCAACGATGTGGCGTGGGCCGACTGAAAGCGGTCGCTGTAGTAGCGGAAGACGGCGCCGGCCTCAAAGCGTTCGGAGGGCTTGTAGCTGATGCGCTCCACTGTGCCCCAGCCGCCGAAAGAGGTAGCGGTTTCGCCGGCGGCGCTCCAGCGATAGGCCGACCAGCCGTAGTTCACGCCGACGGTGCCCCAGTCCTGTCCCTGGGGATAAATGTCTCTGTAGACGGTGGCTCTCGTGCGCTCGGGGCGGGGGATGAGCGGTCGCGTGGTGTGGCGCCACAGGCCGGATGCGCCGATGAAGAAGCGGTGATGCTCAACCTGTTTGTTCCATTGAACATGACCTCCGGCGAGCAATTCCCATAAAGCGTTCTTCCTGTCGAGTTCGCTCTGCGTGCGGTGGTATCCGTTGGTGATAAGTGTCTGTATGCCGGAGGAGTCGCGCGTCATCGTGCCGTCGAGTCCGCGTGCGGAAGCGAAGGCCTGCGCCTCAAATGTGCCAAAATTCAAACCAAAAACCATGCCGCGCAAACGATAGGTTTCGGAGAAGCCCTGCTGGGCGCGTATGCCCTGAGGTGTGCGCGCGTTAGTGTTTGATTTTCCGGGACTTCCGCGTCCGATGACCAGCCCTTCACCGAAGCCTATACGGTAGTCTCCGATGAGGATTTGGTCCATAAAACCTATATTTTTCAGCGCTACATAGCCTCCGTAGTTGTCGTAGAATCGTTCGCCCGTACTCTTGCTGGCGTACAGCGCAATCTCAGCGCGTTGAGTTTGCAGTTTGTAATGCATGCGATGAGCGAGTTTGTCGCCGACATAGGGTGTGGTTTTGAGTTTGTCGTCCCACATAAATCCCTTGCGCGTGTAGAGCGGAATGTCGAGGCGGGTGTCGAAGCTGTGGGTCGGTTTTCTCGAAGGAGTCTTTCCTTCGATGCTCTCTTCCCCGATGGTGCAGAAGAGCGGCAGGGAGCGTATGCTCTCAAAGCGAAGCCCCTTGATGAGCAGCAGTTCGCCCCAGGAGTCGATGCGGCGGTGTTTCGACAGGTAGAGCAGGATCTGGTCTATCTCGTTGTTGTCGAGAAAGGGCAGGGCGGAGAGTTGCCCCGAAGTGGCGGTGTTGAAGTTGAAGGGATGGCGGTGGAGCTCCTCCAAATCAATGAGGCGTTGCTGGATGTCGTCCAGATTGTCCTCGTCGTCCTTGACCTCTTCATACATATTCTCCACAAATTCCCCCCAGGAGAGCGGCTGCTCCTGGCTGCGGGCCGTGAGACTGACGGAGAGGAGGAAGAGCAGAAGTGCGAAAAATTGTATCATGCAGTTATAAAAAAGGGCTGTGAACTTCTCACAGCCCTTTTTCTCTTATTTTCAAGTCATTGAACCTATTGCACGGGAATGGCTTGGATGCGATCCAAATGACGGCCGCCGGCAAACTCGGTGTTGAAGAACTCGTCGAGGCAGGCACGACAGGTGTCTTCATCAATAAACCGACCGGGGAACACAATGACATTGGCGTTGTTGTGCTCGCGGATGAGGTGGGCAATCTCCGGACGCCACACCAGTCCGGCACGAATGCCCTGATGCTTGTTGAGCGTCATGGAGATGCCTTCTCCCGAACCGCACATGGCAATGCCTCTCTCCACCTCGTTCTGCTCGATGCCCTCAGCCAGCTTGTGGCCGTAGGTGGCATAGTTGCAGCTATCTTCGGTGTAGGTGCCGTAGTCCTTGTATTCGATGCCCTTCTCCTCAAGATATTTCTTGACGAACTGCTTCAGAGGAAAAGCGGCGTGGTCAGAAGCTAAACCGATGGCAGTCATTAAAGCATGCTTTTAACCTGGTTGTAAACATTCTCAGCGGTGTAGCCGAGCTTCTCGTCGAGCACCTTGTAGGGAGCGGAGAAGCCGAAGGTCTCCAGACCCCATACCTTGCTCTCGGGAGCGGCGCCGATGAGGAAGCCCTGCAGGTTGACGGGCAGACCGGCGGTCATGCCGAACACTTTGGCACCTGCGGGAATCACCTTCTGCTGGTAGTCCTTGGACTGCGTGCGGAAGAGGCCCTCGGAGGGAACGCTCACGATGCGCACCTTCACGCCGTCCTTGCGCAACAACTCTGCACCGGCCACCAAAGTGCTGACCTCGGAACCCGTAGCCACCATAACAACATCGGGATTCTCGTCGCTGCCGGCCACAATGTAGCCGCCCTTGCGAGCGCCCTCGTAGTCGTTACCTGCAGGCAGATTGGTGATGTTCTGGCGGGAGAGGATGAGGGCAGTGGGGCTGTCGGTGTTCTCCATAGCCATAGCCCAAGCAACAGTGGTCTCCTTGGCGTCGGCAGGACGCAGCACGAGGCAGGAGTTCTTGCCGTCGTGGGTCTTGAGCTTCTCCATGAGACGAATCTGTGCCTCCTGCTCAACGGGCTCGTGAGTGGGGCCGTCTTCGCCGACACGGAATGCATCGTGGGTCCATATGAACTTCACGGGGAGCTTCATGAGTGCGGCCATGCGGACGGCGGGCTTCATGTAGTCGGAGAATACGAAGAAGGTGCCGCAAGCGGGAATCACACCGCCGTGCAGACACATACCGATACAGCAGCATGCCATAGTCAGCTCGGCAACACCGGCCTGGAAGAAGGCGCCGGAGAAGTCGCCCTTGGTGAAGGCGTGAGTAGCCTTTAGGAAGCCGTCGGTCTTGTCGGAGTTGGAGAGGTCGGCGCTGGCGCAAATCATGTTGGGCACCTGCTGGGCCAATACGTTGAGACAGGCGGCAGAGGCGTTACGCGTAGCGTCGTTGTCCTTCTGCACACACTTCGACCAGTCGATCTTGGGAGCCTTGCCGGCAAACCACTCGTCCTGCTGCTTGGCCTTGTCGGGATTCTGAGCGGCCCAAGCCTTCTCCTCCTCATAGCGTGCAGCACAGATCTTTTTGAGTTCCTCTGCGCGTGCAGCGTACATAGCCTTAACGTCGTCGAAAATCTGGAAAGGATTCTCGGGATCGCCGCCGAGGTTCTTGATGGTGTTCTTGTAAGCGTCGCCGCCGAGAGGAGCGCCGTGGGTCTTGCAGTTGGCTTCGTAGGAAGAGCCGTCGTCCTTGAGCGCACCCTTACCCATGATGCACTTGCCGATGATCAGGCAGGGCTTGCCCTTCACCGTCTGAGCCTGGTCGAGCGCCTTGCGAATCTGTGCGGCGTCGTTGCCGACAATTTCGATGACTTCCCAACCGAGAGCGCGATACTTGGCAGCAGTGTCCTCGCTCATAACGTCCTTGGTCTCAGTGGAGAGCTGGATGTCGTTGGAGTCGTAGAACATGATCAGGTTGTCCAGACCCAGAACGCCGGCGATACGCGCTGCGCCCTGAGAAATCTCCTCCTGGACACCGCCGTCGGAGATGTAGGCGTAGATGGTCTCCTTGGAGAAGGTGGGGTTGCCGGTGTGAGCAGCCAGGAACTTGGCGGCAATGGCGGCACCGACGGCAAACACGTGACCCTGACCCAGAGGGCCGGAAGTGTTCTCCACACCGCGCTCAATCTCAAACTCGGGATGGCCCGTAGTGGGAGAGCCCCACTGACGCAACTGCTGCAGCTCCTCAAGGCTGTACTTGCCGATGAGGCAAAGCTGCGAGTAGAGCATGGGAGCCATGTGACCGGGATCGAGGAAGAAACGGTCGCGACCCACCCAACGGGGATTCAGGGGATCGTATTTCAAATATTCACTGTAGAGAACATTGATGAAGTCTGCGCCGCCCATAGCGCCACCGGGGTGGCCGCTCTTGGCTTTCTCTACGGCAGAAGCAGCGAGGATACGGATGTTATCCGCTGCGTGATTAAGAACTTTGATATCGTTCATCTTTTGTTTGTTTTGTGTGATTACTTCTTACATTCAACGGCCTTCTGCTCTGCGGGGAGACAAGCCTTGTAGTTCTCGATGTAGCGGTTGAAGCCTTCAACGTCGGCAGGATCGGGAGCCACAGAGGTTCCGGTGTTGCCGGCAAAGACTACGGCGTCAAGCCAGTCGGCCAGGCTGAGACCCTTGGGATTGTTCACCATATAGGAAGCGAGCAGAGCGATGCCCCATGCGCCGCCTTCTCCGGCAGTCTCCATACAGGAGATGGGGGAGTTGAGGGCTGCGGCCAGCATCTTCTGACCCACAATGGGTGTGGTGAAATATCCGCCGTGACCCGTGATGCGGTCCACCTTGACATTCTCCTGCTTGAAGAGGATGTCATTGCCGAACTTCAACACGGCGATGGCACCGTAGAGGTGTGCACGCATGAAGTTGGCAAGCGTGAACTTGTCGTTGGCAGAGCGTACCACCAAAGGACGGCCGTCCATGCAGCCGGTGACGGGTTCGCCGGAGATGTAGTTGTAGGAAATCAGACCGCCGCAGTCGGGATCGCCCTTGGCTGCCAACTGGAAGAGGCGGGTGTAGAGCTGGTTGTTGTCCTGCTCGACACCGAGCAACTCGGCATATTCCTTCATGATCTTCACCCAGGCATTGATGTCGGAGGTGCAGTTGTTGCAGTGCACCATAGCCACGAGAGACCCGTCGGGAGTGGTGACCATATCCAGCATCTCGTAGGGCTGGGAGAGTTCCTTCTCCAACACAATCATTGAGAATGAGGACGTTCCGGCAGAAACGTTGCCGGTGCGCTGCTTCACGGCATTAGTGGCAGCCATACCCGTGCCGGCATCACCTTCGGGAGGACACATGGGCACGCCGGCCTTCAGATGACCGGAAATGTCCAGCTTGCCTGCACCCTCGGGCGTCAGGTATCCGGCATTCTCGCCTGCGGAGAGCACCTTGGGGAAGATGTCCAGAAGCGTCCAACCGTAGTTCTTGGTGGAAATGAGCTTGTTGAACTTCTCCACCATCGTGGCGTCGTAGTCCTTTGTCTTGGGATCAACGGGAATCATACCGCTGGCATCACCCACACCGAGCACCTTCTTGCCGGTGAGCTGCCAGTGAATGTAACCGGCCAGAGTGGTCTGGAACTTGATGTTCTTCACATGCTCCTCATTGTCGAGAATGCACTGATAGAGGTGGCTGATGCTCCAACGCAGAGGTATGTTGTAGTTGAAGAGCTTGGACAGCTCTGCTGCAGCTTCGCCCGTGTTGGTGTTGCGCCAGGTGCGGAAGGGCACGAGAATCTGATCGTTGGCGCCGAAAGCCATGTAGCCGTGCATCATGGCAGAGATGCCGATGCCGGCAAGGATCTCAATCTCGGTGTCGTACTGTGCCAGCACATTCTTGCGAAGGTCGGCGTAGCAGTCCTGAAGACCGAACCATATGGCTTCGGTGGAGTAAGTCCACAGACCGTCCACGAGCTGATTCTCCCATGTGTGGGAACCTTGGGCTATGGGCTTGTTCTCCTGATCGACGAGAACAGCCTTGATGCGGGTAGAGCCAAACTCGATACCGAGAATGGCTTTACCTGCAATGATGGTTTCTTTTGCGCTCATATTACTTCAGTGCCTTGTTCAACATGTAGTACACCTCGTTCATCTGGAGGTTGTGCTTGAACTCGCTGATGGTCGTGTCCTTGTTAATCTTGACATATTCGATGCCGACCATTTCGGCGAAGTCCTCCCAGTACTCCTCGGTGATGTCGTAGGAGAAGGCGCTGTGGTGAGTGCCACCGGCCAGAATCCATGCACCGGCACCGATTTCGAAAGTGGGCTGGGGAACCCAGAGGGCAGAAGCAACGGGAAGGTTGGGCATGGGCTTGGGCTCAATGCACTCAACCTCCTGAGAAATGAGACGGAAGCGGTTGCCCAGGTCGACAACAGTAGCCTTGATGCCGCGACCAACCTTAGAGGTGAACACGAGACGGGCGGTCTGCTGCTTGCGGATGCCGATGCCCAGGAAGTGAACCTCGAGCTTGGGCTTGTCAACAGCAATCAGAGGACAAACCTCGAGCATGTGGCTCTGGAGGCAAGAACTGCGGTCGCCGGCGAAGTTCAGCGTGTAGTCCTCGAGGAACGAGCAGCCGATGGGCATGCCCTGCTGGATCACCCAAAGAGAACGATAGAGGCAGGCCGTCTTCCAGTCGCCCTCGGCGCCGAAGCCGTAACCCTCTGCCATCAGACGCTGAGAAGCGAGGCCGGGAATCTGGTCGAAACCTACGAAGTTGGGATCGTCGATGTCGGCGTCGCCGAGGTCGTCGAAGTTGGTGGTGAAGGCAGTAGCACCTTCGTCCTTGAGCACACGGCGGAGGGCAATCTCTGCCTTGGCGGCATTCTTCACCTTCTCCCAATAAACCTGTTCGCCGCTCTCGTCAATCTTGATGGTGTACTCCTTCTTGTACTCCTCAACCAAAGCATTGACTTCGGCATCGGTAACCTGCTTGAAGTATTCCATCAGAGAAGAAACGGGGTAGTAATCTACATGGTAGCCCAGGCGCTGCTCAAACTCGACGCGGTCGCCGTCGGTTACGGCAACGTTGTTCATGTTCATGCCGAACATCAGACAGCGTACGTTCTTGGCGTCGGCCACACCGGCAGCAACACGTGCCCAAACGGCAATCTGCTTCTGAGCCTGCTCGTCCTTCCAGTAGCCGCAAACCACCTTGCGGGGAACACGCATGCGGGTGCAGATATGTCCGAACTCGATGTCACCGTGAGCGCTCTGGTTGAGGTTCATGAAGTCCATATCCATGGTCTCCCAGGGAATTTCTGCATTATACTGAGTGTGGAAGTGGAGCAGGGGCTTCTGGAGATCCTGCAGACCCTTGATCCACATCTTGGCGGGAGAGAATGTGTGCATCCAGGTGATCACACCTACGCACTTCTCTTCGTTGTTGGCAGCCTTCATCACAGCTTCCACTTCTTTGGAAGAGTTGGCGGTGCCTTTGTATACCACTTTGATGGGAATGAGACCGCCCTTGTTCAGGCCCTCCACCATTTCCTTGGAGTGACCGTCTACGATTTTCACAGTCTCACCGCCGTAAAGGAGCTGAGCGCCGGTTACCCACCACAATTCAAGATTCTCAAATGCTTTCATAATAGTTATAATTTTATAAGGTTAATAATGATTTAATGTTTCTGACCTTTTTGTCCGTAGTAGGCGTTGGGACCGTGCTTGCGGTTGTAGTGCTTCTCAACCAGCAACGGATTCATCGTGGTGAGAGGATTTACAGAGAAGGAGATGAAGGCCATCTTGGCCACCTGCTCCATCACCTTGGCGTTGTACACGGCATTGTCGGGAGAGGTGCCCCATGAGAAGGGACCGTGGTTCTTAACCAAAACGGCAGGTGTGTGATCGGGATTAATCTTACGAATATTGAGAATCTCGTCAACAATGACGTTGCCGGTCTCCAATTCGTATTCGCCTTCCACTTCCTCCTTGGTCATATCGCGGGTGCAGGGGATGGCTTTGTAGAAGTAATCCGCATGCGTGGTGCCGATGTTGGGGATGTCCTGTCCGGCCTGAGCAAAAGCCGTAGCATAAGTGGAGTGTGTATGAACGACGCCCTGAATATTGGGGAATGCCTTGTAGAGCACAAGGTGAGTGGGGGTGTCGCTGGAAGGATTCAAATCGCCTTCCACCACTTTGCCGGTGTTAAGGTCAACAACGACCATATCGCTGACTTTCATGTCGTCATAGGATACACCGCTGGGCTTGATGACAACAAGACCCTTTTCGCGATCGATGCCGCTGACGTTGCCCCAGGTAAAAATCACCAAACCCTGCTTGACAAGATCAAGGTTGGCTTTAAATACTTTTTGTTTAAGTTCTTCGAGCATAAGATTGATATTTTATGTTGTTTTTTATAATTTTATGTTTGTTTTATATGCGGATGCCGACTGGTACAGTCAGCAGTTGATTTCCAATTCAGGTTAGGGCATCGGATGACGCACTAAAGGTTTTTTCGTGGTGGTGGTTGTTTTGTTTATTTATTTTATATAAGGTGGTAATATCCCGATGGGGTGGTGCCCCATCGGGATATTGACAATATTTACCAGAAGTACCAGTAGAAGAGTGCGCACAGGCCGACAACAATCAGCGAACCGATGATATCGAATGCACCCCAACTCTTGGCAATGCTCTTCTTGAAATCGCTTGTGAAGGTGATGGCGTCCACCTGCTCCTGTGTGGGAGCGGGAGTGAAGCAGGAAACCACAACCATGAAGGCCAGCAGGAAGATCAACAGCCAGATTTCAAACACCAGCCAGTTGGTCTGCCAGAACCAAGTTGTGTTTTCCCAAAACGCACCTTCCATGACAGCCTTGCCGGTGTCTGTGATGACGTTGGTGGCCAAACGAACCATGCCGATAACGAAGCCGACAATCATGGTCCACTCACCGGCCTTGGGCGTAATCTTCTTGGAGAAAATACCAAGGGCAAAGACGGCAACCATGGTGGGAGCCAGCAATGACTGAATGCCCTGCAGGTAGTCATAGAGAGAACCCAAAGACATCATGATGGGCAACCAGGCGAAGCCGAGGATAACAACCACTACGGTGGCAATACGGCCAACCAGCACGTAATGCTCCTCCGTCATGCCCTGTTTCATGGGCTTGTAGAAGTCCTCAGTGAACAGAGTGGCACAGCTGTTGAAGAATGCAGCCAGAGAAGCAACAAGGGCGCAAACGAAACCGATGGTCACAATGCCCTTGATGCCTGCGGGCAACACCGTCTTCACCATGATGGCAAATGCGGAGTCGGTGTCTTCCAGCTGAACGTCGCCGCGAGCAGCCAAGGCTGCGCAAATCATACCGGGAATCAAGAACATGAAGCAGGGGAGAATCTTGAAGAAACCGGCAGCGATGGTGCCACGACGAGCACGCTTCATCACCTCTTCGTTGCTCTCACCGGGAACCTGACCCAATACACGCTGAACGATGTGCTGGTCGGTGCACCAATACCAGAAACCGATAATAGAGGCGCCGATGAACACCACAAAGCCGGGATATTCCTTATACATACCGTCTCCTTCTTCCCAATGGAACATGTGCGTGGTGCCGTAGCCGTTGTTAAGCTGGCCGCAGTATTCCATCATGTTAGACCAGCCTGCAGCAATACCTTCACCGGCACCGAGAGCGGAAAGGCCGAGGAAGAACACCAGGAACGAACCAATGATCAGGATAGGTGTCTGGATGGTGGAGAGCGTCATCACACCCTTCATGCCGCCGAATACGGTAAACACAGCGGTGATAAAGATCAGTCCGATAGCGCCGGCCCAGAAATTGAGACCCCACAGATACTTAAAGAATACGCCGCCAGTCAAAGCCGTCACGCTGACTTTCGTAAGCACGTAAGCAACCAGGGTGATGATTGACAACCAGCTTCCCGTGGCCTTTGTGTAGCGGAACTTCAAGAAGTCGGGCATGGTAATGATCTTGCCCATTTTGTTGATCATCAACTGATAGAAGGGTACAAAGAGCCAGCCGAGGATGAGGATCATCCATCCCTGCATCTCCCAATGTGCCATGCCGACACCACTCTTGGCACCAGTGCCGGCAAGGCCGACCAGATGCTCGGATCCGATATTGGCAGCGAAGATAGCCATACCGATTACATACCAGGGCTCGCCCTTACCGAAAAGGTAGGCGGATGAGTCTTCTCCCTTTTGCGCCTGCTTGTCCTTGACAATAGAGCGCCATACGGCTCCTACAACCAAGAGGAGACCTACGGTCAAAACCACCCAGTCAAGCCAAATGAAATCTTGTGAAAACCAATTCATAGTTTTTGCTTGTTAGTGTTATTAAATTTATTTCTCTACAGAAAAAGCGTACTTCAGATAGCTGTGATAGGGCTTCATCGGGGAAATGAAGGGTGAGCTGAGTTCCCATCCGGGCAATGCATACTTGTTGGGAGAGTCGGGGAATTTCTGGCTCTCTAAGCAAATTGCACAATGCTTTTGGTACATAATGCCACCTTTACCGGGACGGGTGCCGTCCTGGAAATTGGCTGTGTAGCACTGGATACCGGGCTCGTTGGTATAAACATCCAAACGTATGCCGCTACGGGGATCTGTCATTGTAACACAAATCTCGTCCTGATTGCCCTTGGTGTTGAGACACCAGTTGTGGTCGTAACCGCCACCGGCAGCCTCGAGCTCGGGATTCTTGTCACCGAAATTGGTGCCAATGGCTTTGGGCTGACGGAAATCAAAGGCGGTGCCTTCTACAGGACGAATCTCACCGGTGGGAATGTACCATTCGTCGGCAGGAGTGTAGTTGTCGGCATTCACCCACAAGATGCTCTCGTCGATGGTGTTGTTAAGATCACCGGACAGATTGAAGTAGGTGTGGTTGGTCATGTTGAGCACGGTGGGTGCATCTGCAACGCCGTCAAAATTGATGGCGAGTGCGTTGTCATCCGTGAGCTCAAATTTAACCGTAACTTTCACTTCTGCGGGGAACTTGTTGTCACCGTCAGGAGAGACGTGCGACAAAATGAGAGACTGCTCTGTAGCTTCCTCAACATCGTAGACAATATACTGCCATCCGGTGAATCCTCCGTGGAGGGAGGCGTGACCGTTGTTGTTCTTGTCCAAAACAATGGGATCGCCGCCTTCGGGCAGTGTGAATGTGCCACCGTCGATTCTGTTGGCGTAGCGGCCAACAGAACAGCCGAAGTCAGTCTCATAGTTCCAAGGGAAGTAGTTCTCCACTTTGTCGAATCCGCAGCAAACGTCCACCATCTTGCCTTCTTTGTCGGGAACCATGATAGACACTACGCGACCGCCGAAATTGGTGATGCAGACTTCCATTCCGTTCTTATTCTTGAGTGTGTAAAGCTTTACCGGCTTTGCATCCTCAGCTATGGGAACAAACTTGGAGCTTTCGAAGTCATAACCCACGCATATGGTGGTGTCGTAATCGGCAGGATTGATGCCGGACAAAGTTAACTCGCTGCCGTTTCCTGCATCTTTGCTTCCGCAGCAACTGGCAATCAATGCCGTTGAGGCTATGGTTGCTGCATACAGAAATTTTTTCATAATACCTATTTCTATATTATTAGCAAAGTTTACGGCTGCCGTCGCCAATGACAACATCGATAATAATGGGCTCCTTACCATACTTGGCCTGGAATTTTTCCTTGGCAGTCTTGACGAAGTTGTCATACAATTCGTTGCTGACGAGGTTGATTGTGCAACCGCCAAAGCCGCCGCCCATGATACGGCTGCCGGTTACGCCACAGTCTTTGGCCACATCATTGAGGAAGTCAAGCTCTTCGCAGCTGACTTCATATTCTTTAGACAAACCGTAGTGTGTTGCATACATCATTTGGCCGACAGTCTCATAGTCGCCTTTCTCCAAAGCGTCGCAGACTTTGAGTACGCGGTCAACTTCACCGATGACATACTTGGCGCGCTTGTAGTCCTCTTCGCTCACCTCGGACTTGACTTCTTCAAGATAGTCGTAGTTGGCATCACGAAGGGTTTCAACTTCGCTGTGGTGTTTGGCAATGACTGCAGCGACACGCTCACATGAGAGACGGCGCTCATTGTAGGGAGAACCTGCCAACTGATGCTTTACGCAAGAGTTAACCAGGACGAGCTTGTAGCCCTTGGGGTTCCAGGGGAAGTAAGCAAACTCGCCGGAACGGCAGTCCAAGCGCATGAGACTTCCGGCTTTGCCGAACACGCTGGCAAACTGGTCCATGATGCCGCAGTTGCAACCGATGTACTTGTGCTCCGTGCGCTGGCCCACACGCGCCAATTCCATTTTCTCAATTTTGTTGTTGCCCCAAAGATCGTTGCATGCAAATGCAAAGCAACTTTCGAGGGCTGCGCTTGAAGACATGCCGGCACCGAGAGGCACATCACCGGCAAATGCAGTATTAAAGCCTTCCACAGGTACGCCTAATGCCATCATCTCACGACATACGCCGAAGATGTAGCGTGCCCATGTGGCAGAAGGACCTTCGGGATCGTCCAAAGAGAAGGTCACTTTGTCTTTTAAGTCGATGGAGTAGGCGTTCACGTTGCGCGTGCCGTTGGGCTTAATCTCAGCAATCATACCCTGCTGAACGGCGCCGGGGAAAACGAAACCGTTGTTGTAGTCGGTATGCTCTCCGATGAGATTGATACGACCGGGCGAGGCATATACACTGCCGGTTGTTCCATCAAAATGCTTGATAAAGCGACTGCGAACATCATCAATAGTTAATCTCATAGCATTAAATATTTTTGGTTTGTATTGTATTTTATAAAAAAAATTAATCAAGTCCGACCCTGCAACCCTTCACGGTAAACCAGAGTACATAAGCATAGTATACGAACATCATGCAAATGGCAACGCCGACGCCGTAGCTCGGAATCAGCAGAGCCATGATTACGGGAAGAGTGGCACCACCGAGCACACCCATATTAATCAAACCGGAAGCAGTTTTCGTGTTGGGACCGAGCTCCTGCAGGCCAAGGTTGAAAATAAGAGGCCACATGACGCTGTGGAACAAACCGGCAGCCAACATGGCGTACACACCAATCATACCGGGCAGGTAGAAACTGCTGCCCACGCAGATGGCGCCCATGATTAAGCAGAACGAGAGAAGCTTGCGGGGCTCAAACTTGGAGAGGATGGCTGCACCGACAAATCGGCCTACCATCATGCCGCCCCAGTAGAAGGGCAGAAATGCAGTTGCGCTGCCGGGAAGAGGATCGCCTGCAGCCTCAGCGCTTTTCCAATAAGCGGGGAGCATCGAGGGGATGCCAATCTCCAATCCCATATACATAAATATACCCAGGGCGCCAAACCATACATGAGGGTATTTGAACGCGCTGGATTTCCACTGTTTTTGTTCGCCGCTGAATTCTTCGGCCTGAGCTCCTTCGTCAATATTGGGCAATTTGAGGAAGAAAAGAATAATGGCCAGAACCAAGGTGAAAATACCCAATCCGAGGAAAGGCATAGGGATATCGCTGGGTGTAGCCTGGCTGGTTTCTTTGCCCAAAATGATACTGGTGATGAAAATGGGAGCAACCGTTGTTGCGACGCTGTTCAACGCCTGAGAAAGCGTCATGCGAAAAGCGCCGCTTTCAGGAGCACCCAGTACCATAACATAAGGGTTGGCAACCAACTGAAGCATTACAACACCCATGGCAACAATAAACATGCAGCCCAGGAAAATGTTGTACAGGTTGGCGCTGCCGCTGGTCAAGCCGAAATAGTTTGCGACAAAGCCGCAGGCAACGACTACGAGACCCAAGACCAGAGTGGATTTATAGCCGATTTTGCTCATCATCAGGGCAAACGGAATGGAAAGGCAATAGGCTCCGTAAAACGCGGTGTTAACGAGGTTGCCTTGGGCATCATCCAAATTGAAAGCGTATTTCAGAGATTCAATCATCGAATTGTTCATCGTGGTAACGAAACCAATGAGGAAACAAACAGCGATGACGATAATCAAAGCGAACGTATAGTTCGGAGTTTGTTTTTGTGACATAGTATTATTGTCTAAGCGGTTAATTATTATTATTGATTGACGGTTTATTCAACAACTCCGAATTTATATACGGTTTTTTGAGTGTAAACCTCTCCGGGCTTAATTTGAACGGAGGGGAAGTAAGGACGGTTGGGGGAGTCGGGGAAATGCTGAGCCTCAAAGCACATGCCGCTGCGTCGGGGTGCAGTGCATCCGCACTGGATAGGATAGCCGGTGGCCCAGTTGTCCGAGTAGAACTGTACACCGGGCTCCGTAGTCCATGTCTCAAGGGTACGGCCGCTCTTGGGGTCGGTCATGATGCAGGCCAGAGAAAGCTCTCCGGGCTCACGCTTGTTCAACACAAAGCAGTGGTCGTATCCTGCACCGTTCTTAATCTGAACGTCCTTGGCATCAATATCCTTGCCGATAGGCTTTGCTTTGCGGAAATCGAAGGGTGTTCCTTCAACTTTAAGAATCTCGCCGGTGGGAATTGAGGTTTCATCGATGGGGATGAAGAAGTCTGCGTTGATCTGCAACAGACAGTCCATCTGGTCCGGGGTGGGGTTGCCGATACCTGTAAGAGAGAAGAAACCGTGGTTGGTCATGTTGATGACGGTCTTCTTGTTGGTGGTGCCGCGATAATCGATGACCAGTTCGTTGTCATTGGTGAGACTGTATTTCACGGTCATATGCACCTCACCGGGGAATCCTTCTTCGTAGTAAGCAAACACATAACGCAGTACGAGTTCCTGGCCGTTGACCTGCTCAGCATCCCAAACGCGCGCATGACAACCGGTAGGGCCTCCATGCAGGGAGTTGGGGCCGTTGTTGATTGCCAGGCTGTATTCTTTTCCGTTCATGGTGAATTTGCCCTTGCAAATACGGTTGCCGTAGCGGCCAATCAGGGTCGAAAGGAAAGGCTCGGGGGATTCCATTACGCCCTTAATGCTGTCGTGGCCCTGAACAACGTTGGCCATATTGCCCTGGCGGTCGGGAACCATGATGCTGACAAGCGCACCACCATAGTTGGTAATACTTACCTCCATGCCATTATCGTTGACCAGTGTGAACAAATCCGTTTGTTTGCCCTGTACGATGGCCTGGAAATCCTTTCTCTTCAAGCCGGAAATGAGTTGTTTCTCCATAGATATTTAGAAATTAAGTTTGTTATCTGAGTCTTTTAGACTGAAATTCGCGTCAAATTTACAAAATAATTTGGACGTGTACAAACTTTTTTTCCAAATTTTTAGGGAAACAGGTTGAAAAAATATCAGTTTTTGTTGTTTTTAAGAAAATCAGCTACAACAAAGGTGCTGCCGCCAATAAAAATGACATCATTGCTTTTAGCGTTGGTGCGCGCTGCTGCAAATGCTTCTGTGACGGTGGGATAAACGCTTCCTTCGAGTTGGGCTTCCCGGCCCAGTGCGGCGATGTCTTCTGCCGGCATCGCGCGATGGACGCTGGCCTGTGTGAAGTAGTATCGGGCCTCATGTGGCATCATGCTCAACACGGAACGGATGTCTTTGTCTGACACCATCCCGATAACCATGTGGAGCGTTACATTTTGATTATGAGTGTGTTTCTTGTTCTCTACTAAAGTTTTTAGTTGAGGTCCGAGATATTGCCAGGCGCCAGGATTGTGTCCTGTGTCGCAAATCGTCAGCGGTGCATCGCAGATAATCTGCCAACGCCCCTTTAGTCCCGTCAACTCAATAACGTGTTGAAGCCCGTATTCTACGAATTTGCGGTCCAGTTTTAGCAAGGATGCCGCAGCACGAATGGTTTGCTGGTTTTTCTCTTGATAGGCGCCTTTTAATTCTCCTTCTGTATAGGGGAAGTACTCTTCTTCTGCAAAATGCAGCGCACTGCCTATCTTGATGGATCGGTTGATAAACACTTCACGAACATTCCTGTCCGCAGCTTCTCCGATAAGAGTGGGCACATGAGGTTTCATGATGCCGGCTTTTTCCGAAGCTATTTTTGTGAGTGTGTCACCCAGAAATTGGGTGTGGTCTTTGCTGATGTTGGTTATTATGGCTAATTTGGGTGTAATGATGTTGGTGCAATCAAGGCGCCCGCCAAGACCCACTTCTATCACGGCCCAATCAACTCCTTCCTCTTGAAAGTATTTTAAAGCAAGGGCGGTGGTCAACTCAAAAAACGACGGGTGGAGCGGCTCAAAGAATTCACGCTCTTCTTCAACAAATCGAATGACACGCTCCTTGGGGATCATTTCACCGTTTACCTTAATCCGTTCCCTGAAGTCTGTCAGGTGAGGACTGGTGTAAAGGCCTACGCGATAGCCGGCGCTTTGCAGTATTGCCGCCAGAGTGTGTGATACGCTGCCTTTTCCGTTGGTGCCGCCTACATGTATGCATTTATAGGCCTTGTGCGGATGCCCGAAATGTTCGTCCAGTTTCAGGCTGTTGTCAAGGCCTTCTTTATAAGCACCGGCCCCGATGTTCTGAAACAACGGGGCGATGTTGAACAAGTAGTCTATAGTTTCTTCGTAGGTCATGAGAACATATTTCTCAATTTGTCAAAGAAACTTTGGGATGACGCCGTCTTGCGGGGTTTGACATTGTCACTCTGCCGCATTTTTTCAAAAGCGTCTTTTTCTTCTTTGGAAAGATGTTCGGGGATATAAACGGAAATGTTGACGATAAGATCTCCCGTGCCGTATCCGTATCCTTGTACAGCCGGCAGTCCTTTACCTCTCAGCCTGATTTGTTTGCCGGGTTGTGTGCCTGGTTCAATCTTGAATTTGGCACGGCCGTCTAGGCAAGGTATCTCCACCGTTCCGCCCAATGTGGCTGTCGGAAGATCAATCAAGAGATTGTAAATAAGGTTATTGTCAACGCGAATCAACTCGGGATGGGGCTCCACGTTGATATACACCTGAATGTCACCGGCGATACCGTTGTTGGCGCCGGCGTGGCCTTTGCCGCGAGCGGTGACCACCATGCCGTCAGCAACGCCGGCAGGGATGTTTACCTCGATGATTTCATCTCCGTCAATAATGCCTTCGCCATGACATTTGGGACATTTGTTCTTGATGACTTTTCCCTGTCCTCCGCAGGCTGTACACGGACTCTGGCTCTGCATGCGGCCGAACATGGTGTTCATGACGCGATTGACAACGCCCGAGCCGTGACATACCGAACATGTGCTCATTTGGCCGTCTTTGCTGCCGGAGCCATTACAATCGGGACAGGTGACTTTTTTGCGTACCTTAAATTTCTTGGTGACTCCTTTGCTAACTTCCTCCAATGTCAGTTTGACGCGCACTCTGAGGTCGCCGCCCTGATGGGTTCTGCGCCCCTGGCTTTCCGCGCCGCCGAAAAAGTCTCCGAAGCCGCCTCCGAAACTGCCGCCGCTCATGCGGCCGCCGAAGATATCGCCGAACATGGAAAAGATGTCGTCCATGTTCATGCCGCCTCCGTAAGCGCCTCCAAAGCCTCCGCCGCCTTCCATGCCGGCAAAGCCGAACTGGTCATAGCGTGCTCTCTTATCTTTGTCGCGAAGCACGTCGTATGCCTCTGCCGCCTCCTTGAATTTCTCCTCGGCTTCCTTGTTGCCGGGGTTACGGTCAGGGTGGTACTTAATGGCCATCTTTTTATAGGCGGCCTTTATCTCGGCATCGGTGGCGGTTTTGGGCACACCAAGCACTTCGTAGTAATCTCTTTTCTCTGCCATAGTTACATTCCTACAACAACCTGGGCATGACGTATTACTTTGTCGCCCATTTTGTATCCTTTCTGGGTGCAGTCAATGATTTTTCCTTTCATATCTTCCGTGGGTGCCGGCACTTGGGCGATGGCCTCATGCAGGTCCACATTGAAGTCCGCATCTTTTGTCTCAATCGGGGTGACTCCTTGCTTCTCAAGCGTGTCGATAAATTTCTTGTAAATCAGCTCAACGCCTTCTACTACTGCAGCCACATCCTCAAACTGGCTCATGCCGGCCAAAGCGCGCTCCATGTCGTCTACGACGGGAAGTATGGCGGAGACCGTTTTTTCTCCGCCGTTAAGAATCAGCTCGGCCTTTTCTTTGAGTGTGCGTTTGCGGTAATTGTCAAATTCTGCAATTTTGCGCAGCAGTTGATCTTTTAACTCGTCAATTTCTGCAGTTTTTTGCTGCAACTGTTCATTGAGTTCGTCAATCTCTGCCTGCAAGTCTTTATTTGTCTTCTTGTTTGCCATTGTTTCGTCCACTTTTCTGCTCTCCTTTCTATCAAACTTTATGCCAACTGACACTTTGTCATGAATACATCTTTTCTTTCAATTCTTTGATGCTGTCGCTGTCGATATACTCATCATACTCCATTAATTTGTCAATGGTGCCTTTGGGCGTCAATTCAATGATGCGATTGGCAACGGTTTGAATAAATTCGTGGTCGTGCGATGCGAAAAGGATATTGCCTTTGTAGAGTTTCAGATTGTTGTTGAAAGCCTGTATGCTTTCCAGATCGAGATGATTGGTCGGCGTGTCAAGGATGAGGCAGTTGGCGTTTTTCAATTGCATTCGCGCAATCATGCAGCGCATCTTTTCACCTCCGGAGAGCACATTGACTTTTTTGAGCACTTCTTCCCCGGAGAAAAGCATTCTTCCGAGAAATCCCTTGAAATAGACGTCGTTGCCTTCTCCAAATTGAGAAAGCCAGTCCACCAGATTCTTGTCTGACTGGAAAAAGCTGGTGTTGTCCAAGGGCAGATATGCCGTGGTGATGGTGACACCCCAAGAGAATGTGCCGGCTTGTGCTTCGCGGTTGCCGTTGATAATCTCGAAAAGCGCCGTCATAGCGCGAGGGTCTCGGCTGAGGAATACGACCTTTTCGCCTTTCTGCACCTGGAATGAAACATTGTCAAAGAGCACCGTGCCGTCTTCCGTTACAGCTTTCAGTCCTTCAACCTCAAGAATCTGGTTGCCCGGTTCGCGCTCCATCTGGAAGATGATGCCGGGATATTTTCTGGTGGAAGGACGAATCTCCTCCACGTTGAGCTTCTCCAGCATCTTCTTTCGGGAAGTGGTTTGTTTGGATTTGGCGACGTTGGCAGAAAACCTGCGGATGAACTCTTCCAGTTCTTTGCGCTTTTCATCAGCCTTGGCTTTTTGGTTCTGAGCCTGACGCAATGCCAACTGAGAACTTTCGTACCAGAAGGAGTAGTTGCCGGCAAACAATGTCACCTTGCCGAAGTCAATATCTACGGTGTGGGTGCAGACACTGTCAAGGAAGTGTCGGTCGTGTGATACCACCAATACGGTGTGTTCAAACTCCGAAAGATAACCCTCCAACCATCTGACGGTATCCAGGTCGAGGTCGTTGGTCGGCTCGTCGAGCAGCAGATTGTCCGGATTGCCGAACAATGCCTTAGCCAGCATGACGCGCACCTTCTCTTTACCTGAAAGTTCGCCCATCAGTTGGTAGTGCTTGTCTTCTTTGATGCCCAATCCGGACAGGAGGGCGGCAGCGTCGCTTTCGGCTTCGTATCCGCCCATCTCTGCAAACTGCTCTTCCAGCTCGGCCACACGTATGCCGTCGGCATCGGAGAACTCATCTTTCGAATAGAGCACTTCGCGCTCCTTCATCACATTCCACATGGTGGTGTGGCCCATCAGCACTGTGTTGAGCACCGTTTCCTGATCATATTGGAAGTGATCCTGTGAAAGGACGCTGAGTCGTTCGCCGGGCCCGAGCTCTACGGTGCCTTTTGTCGGCTCCAATTCTCCGCTGATGGCTTTCAGAAGGGTGGATTTCCCGGCTCCGTTGGCGCCGATAATGCCGTAAATGTTACCACTGGTGAACTTCATGTTCACGTCTTTGTACAGAACTCTCTTGCCAAATTGTATGGCTATATTGCTTAATGTAATCATATGCTCATAGCGTCTTGGTTAAAACTCAGGGGCAACAGGTCCTCAATTTTCCGGACGATGTGAATGCCTTCTGTGCCGTACAGTATCACCTGAATGGGAGAGCCTTGACGGCGTTCTGCTTCTAGCAGAGCCTGACGACACATGCCGCACGGGGCAATCGGCTGTGAAGTAAAATGTCCTCCGTTCTTGGCCGCAATGGCGATGGCTTCTATGCGTACACCGGGATGATTGGCTGCCGTCCAGTGAAGCGCCGTGCGCTCGGCACAGCACCCGACGGGGTAGGAGGCATTTTCCTGATTGCTTCCCGTTACAATCTCACCGCCTTCCAAGCGCAGGGCGGCTCCGACAGCAAAATGGCTGTAGGGGGAATAACTGCTTGCGGCGGCACCTTTTGCCGCTTCCGTCATGGCTTGTTCCTGAGGGCTGAGTTCCTCCGCAGTCTTAACACTTACGGAGGTGCAAATTTTATATTCTTTCATTTCGTGGGCGCAAAATTATGAAAAATCTTTGAGATAAACGAAAAATCTGTATGTTCAAAATTTCCAAGTCGCAACATTTTTGTATTTTTGCGGCGATGAAGCGATTAATTCTCTTTTCTCTGTCTTTGTTTTTACTTCTTTTGGCGCCTTGCTGTCTGTGGGCTCAAGGGAGTACGAACCGTGCGTATTGGGCCTATATTGACAAGTATAAAAAGATTGCTGTTGAGCAGATGCAAACATACCATATTCCTGCCTCTATCACGATGGCCCAGGGATTGCTCGAGAGCGGCGCAGGACGCAGCCGTCTGGCCACGGAGGCTCATAACCATTTCGGCATAAAATGTCATTCCGATTGGAAGGGACCTTATATTGTTATTGACGATGATCTCAAGGGGGAACATTTTCGCAAGTATAAAACCGACAGAGAATCTTTCGTCGACCATTCGCTTTTCCTCAAGCGCAAGCGTTACGAACGTCTTTTTCGTCTCAACATACGCGATTATAAAGGTTGGGCGCGAGGGCTGAAGGCGTGCGGATATGCCACATCTCCGACGTATGCAGAAAGCCTGATACGCATCATCGAACTCTATTCTCTCAGTCAGCTTGACAAGATGAATTTGCGTGATTTGGATGCGAAAGACCGTTCGGTTTCCGAGGCAAAGGCTAAGGACCAGCTTCCGGCTTTCTTCGACACTCATACGGTGTATGCCAACAACGGCAACTATTTCATTGTCATAGAGGCGGGAGATAATATTAAGAGCATATCCGAGGCAACGGGTGTTAGTGTAAAGAATCTTTACCGTTTCAATGACCTTACGCCAGAATACGGTCTCACGACCGGCGACATCCTTTATCTTAAGGACAAGAAAAAGAAGGGCGCCAAGGAGTTTGCCGGCATTCCCCATACGATAGAAGTGGGGCAGAGCCTCTACGATGTGTCTCAGATGTACGGTGTTCATCTCAAGAATCTTTACCAGCTGAACGCTCTTGATGCCGATTATGTAGCCAAACCGGGGGATTTGATATGGGTGAGATAAAGTCAGCAGAATTTTCTGTCAGCAGTTTTCGTCTGGACCAGTGTCCAAAGGAACAACGTCCGGAGTATGCCTTTATCGGGCGCAGTAATGTGGGCAAATCTTCGCTCATCAACATGCTTACCGGAAGAAAAGGATTGGCCAAGACTTCCGCAACTCCGGGCAAGACTCTTTTGATTAATCATTTTTTGATCAACAACAGTTGGTATCTTGTGGATCTTCCCGGCTACGGATATGCCAAACGGAGCAAAAAGACGCAGGAAAAGCTGGAAGGCATCATTTCCGACTATATTCTCGGCCGGGAGCAGTTGACTTGTCTGTTTCTGCTTATAGACTTGCGCCACGACGCTCAGAAAATTGACCTTGAGTTTATAGAGTGGCTTGGAGAAAACGGCATTCCTTTTGCCATAGTTTTTACAAAGGGAGACAAACTTGCCAAGACAAAGGTTCAGGCTCAGGCCGATGCCTATATGAAGCATCTGGCGGAGCAATGGGAGGAACTTCCTCCGTATTTCGTCACCAGCAGTGAAACGCGTTTGGGACGCGAAGAACTTTTGGACTACATAGAGCAAATCAATCGGACGTTGTAATCTCTCAGACTGTTCTCAAACTGTTCTCAGACTGTTCTCAGAGGGTTCAAAACGGGCGGATGAGGCCTGCGGGAATGCACTCTCCGGTTTATTGCCTGTAAATTGCTTCGGTGTGAGAGTCGCCTAAGATAACGAATGAGGGCGCTTCACAGCGCCCTTTCTTCGAAACTTTAGGTATTAGTTTGTTTAAGGTAAAAAGATTGTTTTTTGTATTTGAACGCTGCAAAGGTAGCTCCTTTTTGCGAACGAAACAAATAATTTCATGTGTTGTGCAGCATGTTTTTCGCAATTTATGCACTTTTGTGATGAAAAAGCATAATTTTCTTCACCGGAGAGGCTAAAACGTCCCCCATCTTTAACCCCATTTTTGCATGAACATTGCGTAATTCGTGCTCAAAATGCACGCTGATGCTGCCTACATAACGTATCTCCAAATCCGGGCGGTTGTAAAGGAGAACGTTTCTTCTTAGAAAACGTTCGAATTCGCTTGCCAAAAGCCGTTGAATTTCATCGTAATCCCGATGCTTGGAAAGAAAGGGGCACAGCGAGGCCAAAAAACGGTTTGCCGCAGGCTTTCTGTAGACGTTTTCTACGATAAGGGCGGGGGTGAGCTGAAATTCTTCCATAAAAGCATCTTTCAGCTCTTGTGACAACTGCCCCTTGACGATATCGCTGACCAGTTGCCGTCCCAATACAGCGCCGCTGCCTTCGTCGCCCAGGATGTAGCCCATGGGCGGCACGTTAGCCGTTATTTGTCCATTCTTATACAGGCATGAGTTGCTCCCGGTGCCCAATATACAAGCGATGCCTTCCTCGTGGCCGAAAAGCGCCCGTGCAGCTCCCAGCAAATCTGATTCTACGCTGACAAGCGCCTTTGGGAAGCGCTCTTGAAGCGCTTTGCGTACGGAAGCAGAGTAGGGCTCAATGCATCCCGCACCATAGAAGTAGATGCACTCCGGCGTCCAATCCGGGAGCGATGCAACAATCCTGTTGATGCTTTCGCCGGAATCGCGCACAGGGTTGATGCCATCCGTTCGAACGGCCTCTTCGCTGTCGCCGTTTGCGTAGAGCCAGTCGGCTTTTGTCGAGCCGCTGTCGCAAACTAAAATACGTTGCGCGTTCATCAGGCTGCAGCGGGAAGTGCTGCTACGCTGAGCACGCTGAGCACAATCATGGCAATAGCCAATCCCCATGTGGCCTTTTCGATGACGTTGGTCGTCTTGGGAGCGCCGAGAAGCTGGTTGCCGCTGGAGTAGTCTGCAGCCAGGCCGCCGCCCTTGCTCTCTTGGATGAGCACAATGAGACACATGAGAATAGATGCGATAACTGTTAAAATGACAATGCTTTGGTACATTTTGTTTAAGTTTTTATGTTGTTATTTATGTGTTGCTTTCGTTGATAATGAGCTTGTCGAGAAAACGCAGCTGGTCAATGAGGAAACGGTTTCGATCTCCTTTTCGCTCGGCAATTCTCTGAA
>ONSH01000001.1 GCA_900320435.1 uncultured Prevotellaceae bacterium | reverse complement strand
GTGGTTAGCTTTGTACGCCAAATACTTCGATACGAATTTCATGAGCGACCAGTCGAACGAGGATATTTGGCACGGCATCTACAAATGTCCCGATGAAGAAATTTGGGAAGTGCGTCAGACGCTGAAGAAGAAACTCTTTGAGTATGTGGCACAGCAGTACAGCGAGACCTGGCTGAAGAATCAGGGCGATCCCCAGCGCGTGACCAAGCTTCTGGAGCGCTTCGATCACAATGCTTTGGTGATTGGCTTCTGCCGTCGTTTCGCCACCTACAAGCGTGCCCATCTGCTGTTTACAGACTTGGAGCGCCTCTCCAAGATCGTCAACAACCCCGAGCGCCCCGTTATCTTCCTCTTTGCCGGTAAGGCTCACCCCGCCGACGGTGCCGGTCAGGGTTTGATCAAGAAGATATTCGAAATCAGCCAGCGTCCGGAGTTCCAGGGCAGAATCATCTTTGTTGAGGATTATGACTTCCTGCTGGCCCGCCGCCTCGTTTCCGGCGTGGATATTTGGATGAATACTCCGACGCGTCCCCTCGAGGCCTCCGGTACGTCCGGCGAGAAGGCAGAGATGAACGGTGTGGTGAACCTCAGCGTGAAGGACGGCTGGTGGCTTGAAGGCTACCGCGAAGGTGCCGGATGGGCGCTCACCGAGAAGCGTACCTATCAAAATCAGGGCTATCAGGACCAGCTTGATGCAGCCACCATCTACTCCCTGCTTGAGAACGAGATTCTGCCCTTGTATTATGACAAGGACGAGAATGGTCTCTCGACGCGTTGGATTCAGGTGATTAAGAACTCCATCGCCCAGATTGCTCCCCACTACACGATGAAGCGTCAGCTCGACGATTACTATTCGAAGTTCTACGAGAAGCAGGCCAAGCGTTTCCACGAGCTCACGGAAAACAATTTCCGTCTGGCTAAGGATATCGCTTTGTGGAAGGAGACCGTGGCAGAGCGTTGGGATGCCATCACTTTGGTCAGCTCCGAGTCTACCGCTCCTGCCAGCGGCATGCATGAGACCGGTAAGGAATATACGTTGCGTTATGTCATCAACGAGGCCGGACTCGACGACGCCGTCGCTTTGGAGAAAATCAATGTTGCCACCAATGAGGCCGGAGAGGATTACGTGTTCTCCGTTGAACCCCTGAAGATGGTCAAGAAAGAAGGTAACAACTACACTTTCGAAGTGAAACATTCTCCCAAGCAGGCCGGTCAGTACAAGTCGGCTGTGCGCATGTATCCCAAGAACGAGAACCTGCCTCATCGTCAGGACTTCTGCTACGTTAAGTGGTTGCAATTGCCTAACTGTTAAATAAAATGCTCCAGGGAAACCCCTCCGTTTCATACTTTTGGTAGCAGGTCCCTGGAGCTAAATAATTTAAATTTCTAATAACATTAAAAGTATGAGAGTTATTATTGAACCGAACTACGAGAAAATGTCCAAGTGGGCAGCCGATTATGTTGCCAAGCGCATCATTGAGGCCAATCCTACTGAGAGCAAACCGTTCAAACTGGGATGCCCCACGGGATCTTCTCCTCTGGGCCTCTACAAGGAGCTCATCAAGAAGTACGAGGCCGGAGAGCTGTCTTTCAAGAACGTCATCACGTTCAATATGGACGAGTATGTGAAGATTCCCGAGGATCATCCCGAGAGCTACCACTCGTTTATGTGGAAGAACTTCTTCTCCCATATCGACATCAAGAAGGAGAATGTGCATATTCTTGACGGCAATGCCCCCGATCTGGCCAAGGAATGCGAGGACTATGAGAAGGCTATTGAAGCGGCCGGTGGCATCGATCTCTTCATGGGTGGTGTTGGTCCCGACGGACACCTGGCCTTCAACGAACCGGGTTCCAGCCTTGCCAGCAAGACCCGTGTCAAGACGCTGACCACAGACACCATCATTGCCAACTCGCGTTTCTTCAACAATGACATGAATCTGGTGCCGAAGCAGGCTTTGACCGTGGGCATTGGTACAGTGATGGCTGCCAAGGAGGTGCTACTCGTGTGCAACGGCCACCACAAGGCCCGTGCCCTCCAGCACATCGTAGACGGCAACGTGAGCCACATGTGGACGGCCTCCATGCTGCAGATGCATCCCCACGCCTCCATGCTGCAGATGCATCCCCACGCCATTGTGGTGTGCGACGAGGCTGCCTGCGATGAGTTGACAGTAGGCACCTACAAGTACTACTTGGACAAGGAAAGAGGCAATCTCTAAACAAGAAAACCTCAGCAAATCCGTTTCAGTGAAAAGAATCCGGGACAGCCGTAAATGCGGCACGTTCCGGATTCTTTTTTGTTCAATAAGCGCATAAACATATGCAAAGTAGGAGAAAATGCATTGATTCTTTTGCAGTTTACAAATAAATGTTGTAATTTTGCAGCGTCATATAGTCATTGTCAAAAGGATATGCATCAGTATGAGTGTTACGGAACTCTTAAATAACACCCGTGAGACAGCTTTTTCGTTTGAAGTTTTGCCGCCCATGCGCGGGAAAACGATAGACAGCGTTTTTCGTACAATAGACCGGCTGATGCCTTTCCGTCCTCTCTTTATTGAGGTGACAACGCACCGCAGCGACTATGTTTACAGAGATCGCGGCGACGGCAGTTTCGAGCGCGTGGAGCAGCGTCTCCGCCCCGGCACCGTGGCCATAGCTTCCGCCATCAAGCAGCGTTATCACGTGCCCGTTGTGCCTCACCTCATCTGCTCGGGCTACAGCCGGCAGGACACGGAGAACGAACTCATTGACTATTCTTTCCTGGATATCAAGGATCTCTTGGTGCTTCGCGGTGATAAAGCCAAACAGGATTCGCGCTTCATGCCCAAGTCGGGCGGACTGGCTCACGCCACGGAGTTGATAGGGCAGGTGGAGCAATTTAACCGCGGTATCCTGGAATATGGGGATCGTCATGACTATTGCATCGACCGTCCGTTCTCTTACGGCGTGGCTGCATATCCCGAGAAGCATGAAGAAGCCATGAACCTGCAGCAGGACATTGAGCGTCTGAAAGAAAAACAGGATTTGGGTGCGGGCTATGCCGTGACTCAAATGTTTTTCGATACGGACGTTTATCTGCGATTTGTCGACCGTTGCCGAGATGCCGGCATCACCATGCCAATCGTGCCCGGCCTGAAGCCCCTCAGTACGCTCAACCACTGCACGTTGTTGCCGCGTGTCTTTCATATTGATTTTCCTGAAGCTCTGGCCGCGCAGTTGTCCCGTTGTCAGTCTGACGACGACGTGAAAATGGTGGGTATGGACTGGTGTATCAATCAATGCGAACGCCTGAAGGCCGCAGGCGTGCCGTGCATCCATTTCTACACCATGAATGCGGCCGGCATCATTGAACAAATAGCAAGGGAGGTGTGGAAGTGACGCTGCAGGAATGTCTTTCCAATCGTGTGCTGCTTCTGGACGGGGCCATGGGCTCGCTGGTGCAGCAAAGCGTGCCTGAATACAAGGGATTGCCGGATATTCTGACTGTCGAACGCCCGGAGGTGATTCGGGATATTCATCGGCAGTATTTGGAAGCCGGTGCCGACATTATCACCACCTGTACGTTCAATGCTCAGCGTCTGAGTCTGAAGGATGCTGCCGTTTATCGCGAGGGGCTGGTGAGAGAGATTAATCTGGCCGCAGCGCGTTTGGCACGTGAGGTGGCGGATGAATATGCGCGTGAGTCCGGACGTCCACGTTTTGTTCTGGGCGATGTGGGGCCAACGGCCAAGATGCTTTCGCTCTCCCCGGACATCGCCTTGCCGAGTTTTCGCGATCTGGCATTCAATCAGTTGAAAGACATCTATCGCGAGCAGATAGAAGCACTGGCTGAGGGTGGAGTGGACGCCATCCTTTTGGAGACCTGTACCGATGTGCTGAATATCAAAGCCGCTGTAGCTGCGATGGAAAATATCTCGCTCCCGTTGATGATAAGCATGACGGTGAGCGACGCTTCCGGCCGTATCCTTTCGGGGCAGACCATAGAAGCTTTTGTTGAGACGGTGATGTATGCACATCCGCTTTCCATCGGTCTGAATTGCGGCTTCGGTGCGGACAAAATTCTGCCCTGGTTGCGCGATATGGCGAAAGCCGTGGACGGGCGTTGTCTTCTGACGTGTCATCCGAATGCCGGTCTGCCCAATGCCTACGGTGGCTATGATGACACGCCCGACGATATGGTGCGCATGATGCGCCCTATGCTGGAGGAGGGGCTTGTGCGTGTAATCGGCGGTTGCTGCGGCACGACACCGAGTCATATCCGGGCAATGGGGCGTCTGCGCGATGAGTATAAAAGCCTTTCACTGCAAGAACCCTCTTTGGAATCGGCCTCCAACTATGCCGGTTTGGAGCTTCTCCGTTTGCCTCTAGATACCTTCTGCAATGTCGGTGAGCGTTGTAACGTGGCCGGTAGTCGTAAGTTCCTTCGTCTGATTTCGGAGAAAAACTACGACGAAGCCATCGCCATCGCCCGAAAACAGGTGGAAGACGGCGCCATGATGCTGGACATCAACATGGATGACGGCCTCTTGGATGCCGCAGAGGAAATGCAGACTTTCCTGCGCCTCATAGCTGCGGAGCCGGACATTGCCCGTGTGCCCGTCATGGTGGACTCCTCCCACTTCGAGGTGATAGCCGACGCCCTTCAGAATATACAAGGCAAGCCTGTGGTGAACTCCATCTCTTTGAAGCAGGGCGAAGAGGAATTCCTTCGCGAAGCCCGTTATATAAGGAACATGGGTGCAGCTGCTGTGGTGATGCTGTTCGACGAAAAGGGGCAGGCTACGGATTATGATCGACGCATCGAGATTGCCGCCCGGGCCTACCGCCTGATGGTGGAAGAAGCCGGCTTTGCTCCCGAGGATATTATCTTCGACCCCAATGTTCTCACTGTGGCCACCGGAATGCCTGAGCACAATAATTATGCCTTGGATTTCCTTCGTGCCGTGGAGTGGATACACCTTCATATGCCGGCGTGTCGAATCAGCGGTGGTATCTCCAATCTGAGTTTCGCCCTGCGCGGACAGAATTATGTGCGCGAGGCGATGCACGCGGTGTTTCTTTATCATGCCGTGCGCCGCGGCCTGAATATGGCCATCATGAATCCGTCGGCCTCCGTCACTTATGAAGGTATCGACGAAGGCCTGCGTACGGCCATCGAAGACGTCATCTTCAACCGTCGCAGTGACGCCACGGAACGGTTGTTGGCTTTGGTGCCCGATTGTGCAGCGGTAGGAGCGAGTGCCGAACCGTCGGCGCAGCAGTCATCTCTCTCCACTCCGGTGGATGTTGTGAAGATGTGCCTCTCCCGAGGGCGCAACGAAGGTTTGGAAGAGGCTCTGCAGCAGTTGTTGGATGAAGGACGCAGCGCGCTGGATATCATCAGCGGGCCTTTGATGGACAGCATGATGACTGTCGGCCGTCTCTTCGGGGAGGGTAAGATGTTTCTGCCCCAGGTGGTCAAGACGGCCCGTACGATGAAACAGGCTTGCGCATTTCTTGAACCCTACATCAACGGCGACAGCAGCGAGGCGGCCAAGGCCGGTAAGATATTAATTGCCACTGTCAAGGGCGATGTTCACGATATTGGCAAAAACATCGTGAAAGTGGTGCTGCAGTGTAACGGATTCCACGTGATAGACCTGGGTGTGATGGTGCAGGCCGAAACGATAGTACGCACTGCCATTGACGAGCATGTGGATATCGTGTGTCTCTCGGGCCTGATCACGCCGTCTCTTGAGGAGATGTGCAATGTGGCCGAGGCTATGGAACGTGCCGGACTGCGTGTGCCCCTGTTTGTGGGCGGAGCGACAACTTCCGAGGAACACACTCGCATCAAAATAGCTCCGCTCTATAGTGGCGGAGTATATCACATGAAGGATGCTACGGAGAATCCCATTATGGCCCGCAAGTTGCTTCAGCCCAAACGTGTGCCTCCGTTCATGGGTGAGAGGTGCCATGAACCTCTTTCGGTTGCCACTCTCGTTCCTTTGATTGATTGGCGCTATTTCTATCATGCCTGGATGGTGAAGAATGGCAGTGCAGAGGCTGAAGAGTTGCGGCGCGATGCTTTGAATCTGTTGGAGAGCTATGCCGATGATGGCTTTGGCGTGGAAGCCGTGCAGATGTTTTGTAAGGCGAGGGGAGAGGACGATGGCATCCGTCTGTTTACGGATGCGGGTCATGAAGTCGTGATCCCAACGCCTCGACAGAAGGATGGCGAGCGCTTGTCGCTTTGTGACTTCGTCGATCAGGACGATGTCGTGGGTGCGTTTGCTGTTGCTGTAAATAACAACTTTATTCAAACGTTGGAAATGCTTAAGAAAGAAGATAATGACCCGTACAAATGTCTCCTTCTTCAGACGCTTGGCGACCGCCTTGCAGAGGCGGCTGCGGAGTCTCTTACCCAGGAATTGCGCGCTGCAGGATGGGGTGGAATCCGTCCGGCAGTGGGCTACCCGGTTTTGCCTGACCAGCGTACAATCTTCCTTCTGGAAGACTTGCTGGATATTAGCAGCATCGGCATTCGACTTACGGAAAACGGTGCAATGTATCCGCAATCTTCCGTAGCCGGATTCTATATAGGGCATCCCAACGCCAAATACTTTGATGTCAGGTGAATTATTGCGCCAGTTTTTACCGTAATAATTGAACATGTGTGCCTTTTTGGGTATTATTTGTAGTAATTTATTGTGCAAGCCTTATTTTTTTTAAGTTTTTTTATATATAATACAAGAAATTGTTGTACCTTTGCACACGAAAAAGTGAATAAAATCGAAATTTTTATTTTATAATTTTTAACCATATGAAGAAAATTTTTGTTTTCCTTGCAGCAATGGCCATGTCTGTGGCAACGTTTGCAGAGGATACCGTTGTTACGGTGAAGAACGAGAATGTGTATGTGGCCCCCAAAAGCGCATGGTTCATGAGTCTTATGGGTGGTGTTTACCATGGCGAAAATGACAACCTCGGTTTCGGTACGTTTGATGACAACCTCGGAGGAGTCGGAACTCTGGAATTTGGTTATCGCTTCAATCCTTACATCAGTCTGGCTCTGGACGGCCAGTATCGTCGCGTCGGTTCGTTCCTGAACAGTGGTGAGTATGCCGGTCTGAACTTGATGACCAGCACGTTAAAGATGTATTGGGATCTGACCAACACCATCGGCGGTTACAAGGCTGACCGTAAGCACCACTTCTATGTTTATGGCGGTGCCGTTGCCGGTTTCACCTACTTGCGCCAGCCCGTTGACGATCACAATTATTCTTACGGCTTCAGGGCTGGTTTCCAGTATGAGCTGATGCTGAAGCGCAGCTGGGCTTTCCTGGTTGACGCCAGCTATGGCATGATGACCGACGATATGGATTGCAATCGTGATCCCTACACCAAGATGGAAAAGTTGGTTGACCTTCAGGTCGGTATCCGTAAGTATTTCGGCACTCAGCGCAAGACCGCTAAGTACTATTCTACCGAGAGCTACACCAACTACATCACTCGTCGTGACACCACAGTTGTTAAGCAGGTGGTTGAAGTTCCTCAGTCTCTGCCCATCTATACTTGCTTCTTCACCATCAACAAGACGGATTTGAACGAGGCTTCTCAGGCTTCCATCAAGCAGTGTGCCGACTACATGAAGCAGCACAGCGACAAGAAGGTGACCATCTTCGGTTATGCCGACAAGAACACGGGTACCGCCCGTCGTAACGCTTGGCTGGCCAGCCATCGTGCTATCGCTGTAAAGGAGGCTTTGATTGCCGAGGGCATCAGCGAGGATCGTATCTCCACCTTCGATGAAGGCGCTTCCGTTCAGCCCTTCCCTGAAGCTGTGTACGAGAAGAACCGTTCCACCATTATGCTCATTTCCGAGTAAGAGAGAGAGAACAAGTCTGAACTAAATAAGATTATAGAAGACTATGAAAAAGAGTATATTTGCAGTCCTCGTGATGATTCTCGGTGCAATGAGCGCCAATGCAGAGGAGAAACTGAATTTTGAATACGACAACGGCTATCGTTGGTTTATCAACGCTCACGGCAACTTGGGCGTAAGCATCAACGAGAATTTCCGTGAGGTGTCTTTCGGCAAGATGCTGACTCCCGGTGCCAACATCCAGATTGGTTACAACTTCAGTGATTACTGGGGTCTGTTTGCTGAGGCCGGTTGGAATCAGAACCGCATTTACATGCCCGACGAGAACGGTGTGTTTGACGCCAAGAAGTTCACCAGTTGGGAGCCCAGTCTGAACGTGTCTTACAACTTGACCAACGGTTTCTGCGGCTACAAACCCAACCGTCGTCACAACCTGTATGCTTATGCAGGTTTCGTGCTGGGCATCACCCGCAGTTTCCCTGATCAGATTTATGCCTATGAGGGTCAGGGCGCTTACCCCGATGAGGTTTGCTACGGCGGCCGTGTAGGTTTGCAGTACATTTGGAGTTTCTCCAAGTGGGTGGGCCTGAGCATGTATGTGAATGCTACAGCGTTCAACGACAAGTTCAACGCAATCAAAACCGGAACCAGGCTCGACTGGCGCATGAACGCCGGTATTGGTTTCCACTTCAACATTTCTAAGAACACGAAGAAGGTTAACACAACTTACAACGATGAGTTGACCCTCAAGCACGACACGCTCTTCCGCAAGGAGAATCGCATCACCGAGGATCAGGTTAGTTTCAACTATGCTACTCCCGAGGGCAGCGAGCTGAGCAGCAGTGAGACCGATCGTCTCAAGACTTTGGCCAACTACCTGAAGAACAACAAGGATCGTGTGGCCTACATTGTTAAGTATGGTGATAGCGACAACGTTGTCAACGTGCTGAAGGAGTATGGTGTGAGTGACGACCAGATCATTGTTCACGACAGCAGCAAGATGGCTAAGACCGATGACGGCAAGCAGCCTAATGCTGACAAGGACACCACTCGCATTATGGTGGTTAAGGACTTCCGCAAGTAAGAAGTTTAAAACGAACAAAAGAAAATCGCCGGGTTGCAATCTGCATCCCGGCGATTTTCTTTTGTTATTGCTTTACTTAAGCCCGATGCTCAGTGCGTGGTCAAGCACCTGTCGGGTGATATCTTCCTCGTTTTCAATGAACGTGTCGTCGAAGTCATCGGCCTCGGGAAACTGTTCGAAGAGGGCCATAAAATCCTCGTCGCTCATTTCCTGCTGTATCTCCGCACCATGCTCCTCATAGAATTTGCGTCCCTCGTAGAGCAGTTTGGAGAAATCTTTCAGTCCCCACAGGCGCATGGCCTTGGCAAAGGGGTTGAGGAAGATGAAGGGACCGTAGCCGTTGTAGATGAGCTGTACAAGTCCGCCGTCCATCACTTCCTCACGCAACGTGCAGTAGGCCAGCAACGTCACCTCGTCGGCTGTGAGCTGCAGCATGCTTCCGGCAGTGAGTGCTCCTCCCACGCGGGCGAGAATATGTTCTCGGATCTCTTGCAGTTGGTCGTCCATATGCGTGCGCGCGTTCATTTATATTTCGCAAGGCGTACCTCGTTCTTGAGTTCTTTTTCTTTTTCGCTGGCGCGCTTGTCGTATTCTTTTTTGCCACGGCAGAGTGAGATGTCGAGCTTGGCCCGACCGTTGTCGTCAATCCAAAGCAAGGTGGGGATGATGGAGAATCCCGGGCTCTTTACAGCGTTCTCCAGTTTATGTATCTCGCGGCGGTTGAGCAGCAGTTTGCGTTCGCGCCGCTCCATGTGGTTGTTGTACGAGCCTTCTTTGTATTGGGCCACATACATGTTTTTGACCCACATTTCTCCGTTGTGGATGAAACAGAAGGTGTCCACCAGCGAAGCCTTTCCCTGGCGGATGCTTTTGATTTCGGTCCCTGTCAACACAATGCCTGCCGTGTAGTCGTCCAAAAGCAGGAAATCAAACTCGGCACGCTTATTTTTTATGTTGATGACCTTTGATTTATTGGCTTTCTTTGGCACTTCTCAGTCAATTTTGCGTGCAAAGTTACAAAAAAATCGCGAAAAATTTCATTAAATACCTACTATTAAGTATATTTGTACTCAAATTAGTGCATTTTATCTACATCATATAACCTCAAACAAAGAAAATATGGTTTACACACAAGAAGTACAAAACATGTGTTGTGTGGCCAAAGGCCCCAACCATGGCCCTGCTCCTATCCCCGAAGAGGGAAAGTGGGTTCAGGCAAAGGAAATCAAAGACATCTCCGGTCTTACCCACGGTGTGGGTTGGTGCGCACCCCAACAGGGTGCCTGCAAGTTGACGCTCAACGTCAAGGAGGGCATCATCGAGGAGTGTCTTGTGGAGACAATCGGTTGTTCCGGTATGACGCACTCTGCTGCTATGGCCAGTGAGATTTTGCCCGGCAAGACCATTCTCGAAGCCTTGAACACCGACCTCGTTTGCGATGCCATCAACACGGCCATGCGCGAGCTCTTCCTGCAGATCGTTTACGGACGTACTCAGAGCGCCTTCTCCGAGGGCGGCCTGACCATCGGCGCCGGCATGGAGGATCTGGGCAAGGGTCTCATCTCCCAGACCGGCACGCTTTATGGCACTAAGGCTAAGGGCACCCGTTACCTGCAGCTCACCGAGGGTTACATCAACAAGATGTATCTCGACGAGAACGACCAGGTGTGCGGCTACGAGTTTGTTCACATGGGCAAGTTCATGGATGCCGTGAAGAAAGGCATGGACGCCAACGAGGCCCTGAAGAGCGTCACCGGTACCTACGGCCGCACGAAGCCCGAGGACGGTGCCGTGAAGTGTATTGACCCCCGTAAGGAATAAAAGATCAGGAGGAACAAAACTATGATGAGAGAAGTTAAATTCGAAAGTCAGGACCGTCGCATCAAGCAGATTCTTGCTTGCTTGAACAAGCACGGCATTGCCTCCATCGAAGAGGCCAACGAGATATGTGACAAGGCTGGTTTGGATCCTTACAAGACCTGTGAGGAGACCCAGATGATTTGTTTTGAGAATGCCAAGTGGGCTTACGTTGTAGGCACGGCCATTGCTCTGAAGGAGAAGGCCAAGGACGCCGTCGAGGCTGCCAATTACATTGGTGAGGGTCTGCAGAGTTTCTGCATCCCCGGCTCCGTTGCCGACGACCGCAAGGTGGGTATAGGTCACGGCGAGCTCGCCGCCCGTCTGCTCTCTCCCGAGACGAAGTGCTTTGCTTTCCTCGCCGGTCATGAGAGCTTTGCTGCAGCCGAAGGCGCCATTAAGATTGCCCAAATGGCCAATAAGTCGCGGCCAGCTGACAAGCCCCTGCGTTGTATCCTCAACGGTCTGGGTAAGGACGCAGCCATGATCATCAGTCGTATCAACGGTTTTACCTATGTGCAGACTCAGTTCGACTACTTTACGGGTGAGTTGAAGGTCGTTAAGACCATCCCCTACAGTAAGGGTCCCCGTGCTGCCGTGAACTGTTACGGCGCCGATGACGTGCGCGAGGGTGTAGCCATCCTGTGGAAGGAGGATGTGGACGTCAGCATCACCGGCAACTCCACCAACCCCACTCGTTTCCAGCACCCCGTTGCAGGCACCTATAAGAAGGAGCGCATCCGCGCCGGCAAGGCTTACTTCAGTGTAGCCAGCGGTGGCGGTACGGGTCGTACGCTGCATCCCGACAATATGGCTGCCGGTCCCGCTTCTTACGGCATGACCGACACCCTGGGTCGCATGCACTCCGACGCTCAGTTCGCAGGTTCCAGCTCCGTGCCCGCTCACGTTGAGATGATGGGCTTCCTGGGTATCGGCAACAACCCCATGGTAGGTTGCTCCGTGGCTTGCGCCGTACAGGCTGACCTTTATCTGAACAAGAAGTAAATTCTGCTTCTTCAGGATACGGATAATCCAAGGTCCGCAAACTCTTTTTTTTGAGGGTTTGCGGACTTTTTTTGTTCAAAAATCAGGCTTTCCTGTGACGGAGATAGTGGCTGCGGATGAAAGCGAAAAAGAAGATGACCCCCGCCAGGTTGAGCACCCAGGCGCTCCAGAAGGCGCCTTCGTAGCCTACTCGTTCGGCCAACAAGCCGCCCAAGGTGATGCCCAGACCCATGCCGACGTCCCAGGAGGTGAGCAGAGTGCCGTTGGCCGTGCCGCGTTGAGACTTGGAGGCCAAATTGATGAACATCGTCTGGAAGGCGGGAAACATGTGTCCGTTGCCCAGTCCCACGATGAGGGCGGAGACATACATAGCCCATGCTTCATGCACTGCAGCAAAAAGCAGATAACCGACGAGAGAGATGAGCACGCCGTGGGCGGCATTCTCCACGACGCGTCCGCGACGCAGCGTGCGCGCTCCGACCAAGCGGCTCAGCATCAAGCCGATGCAGAGGATGGTGAAGAACAGCCCCGTACCGGCCTCCATGCCCAAAGCCTCCTTGGCATAGATGGCTACGTAGGTGGATACCACGCCGTAGCTGTAAGAAAAGCAAGCCATAGAAATGCCTTCCGGCCAGCCTTCGACGAGAAACATGCGATCGAGTGACAGAGCGGGGCGTTTCTCGGATGGACGCATGCGTACCCTGAGGGTGGCGTTGATGATCCAGCCGGCGATGCCGGAGACGAGTGCCGTGATGAAAATGGCGTTGTAGCTGCCCGTCCAGTGCCATAGGAAGATGCCCACAGTGGGTGCAATGGCTGTTGCCAGATTGTTGGACAGACCGTAGTAGCCGATGCCTTCGGCACGGCGGGATGAGGGGAGCACATCGATGGCTACCGTGCTGTTGGCTACGGTGGCGGCGCCCATAGGCGCTCCGTGGAGTGTGCGTACCACACCGAAGAGTAGCAGGCTGCCTGCGACCAGATAGCCGCCGAAAAGCAGTGCGAAAAGTCCGTAGAAAAGCAACAGGACCGTCTTGCGCGGGAAGGAGTCCACAAAGTATCCGGAGAAGGGTCGGATGAGCAGTGCCGTGACGGCGTAGCCCGAGAGCACCAGGCCAATGGTGTCTTTGTCGGCGCCGAAAGTCTCGCTCAAATAGAGCGGAAGTAGCGGCGTCAACACCATAAAAGAGAAGTAGAGCATGAAGTTTGCACTCCATGCTCTACAATAGTTTGCGTTCCAGAGTCGCGCCTTAGTAGAAAAGGTAACGGTTGTCCTGGACATCAGCCTTAAGGAAGAGGTCGCGAGTGAGTGACTGCAGTGCACGGGCGTTCATCTGCACGTTCTGCTGTTCCTCGGCCTTCTGGTCGTACTTGGCGTCCTGCTGCTTACTTTGGCTCAGTACCTGAAGCGCATAGACACCGCCGTTGCCGCGGATGCCGCTCTTCACTTCGCCCTGTTTCATGCCGGATACAGCGCCGGCGACGGCGGGCTCCAGCGTGCCGACGAGGGGCACATAAGTGAGGCCGGAGAAGCTGACGCGACGCAGTGTGTCGGTAGCAGCGCCAGGGATAGCCTGTGCGTCCTTGAGGACGGTGATGCCCTGCATCTTCTCCTGAAGCATTGCTGCCTTCTTGTCCTGCAGCACTTGCTGGGTCAGGAAGTTCTTTACGTCCTCGTCATCCCAAGGCAGATAGCCCTTCTTGTGGATGCCTTCGAGGATGATGACCAGAAGATGGTCGTTGTTGCCGCACTCGTAGAGGGGAGAGACGTCACCCACTTTCGTATCGTCGTTGAAGATCCAGCGCAGAGCCTCGCGGGTGGAAGATACGTTGGCCACGGTGTGCTCTGCAGAAGAAACACCCTGACGTGTCTGTACGGCATAGCCGGCAGCCTGAGCCTGCGATTCGAGATCGGCGGCGTTCTTGCCGGCAATGAAACTGGAGAACTGGTTGTAGGCAGCGCCGTAGGTCTCCTTGGAGAAGTCCATGGGTACCTTCACAACGGCTACATTATACTTATCCACGGTGTTGCGGCGGTCCATCACGTTGAGGATAGCCACACCTTGATTGGGAATCTCGAAGGTCTCGGTGGTGCCGGCAGGCATGGATGTAAGCTTTTGGATGAAGAGTCGGTTGGTTTCGTCCATGTTCTGCCCGTCGTATTGGGCGCTAGTGAGCCATACGGGAGCCGCATTCTGTCCAAGGTTCTTGGCCACGCTGTCAAGAGCCACACCGGAACGCAGCACGTTCATAATGCTGTCGGCACGCTGCTGGGCGTCAGCCACGGATACGCCGGGCACGGCAAGTTGACGGAACTGTACGCTGTCGGGCATAGTGGTGTGGGAGATGATGCGGACGATGTTCATCGTGTTGTCACCGGCGTAGTAGTAGGGGCCCTTCTGCTCGCCGATTGACATGCTGTCCATCTGCTGAGCAATGTCGCGGGGCAGAGCCTTTGTGGTAACGGGCATCACGCTGTAGGGCACGAGAGAGCCGGCCTCGCGAACCACTTTAGCGGGCTCGGCACCTTCCTGAAGAGCTGCGGCGTAGGCGGCCATCTCCTGGTTGAGCTGAGCCTCGTCGGCCTTGCTGGCCTTCACCTCTACATCTATATATTTGATGTCGCGCATCTCTTGATCGTTGCGGAACATCTCCTTCATCTCCTCATACTTGGCTTTGAGTTCCTTGTCGCTGACTTCCACATCGGCGTCTTTGATGCTGGTGTAGGGCACGGCGCACAGAAGCACGTCGCTCTCGTTGACACGACCCTCGAAGCTCTGCTTGGCTGCCACGGGGTTGGAGAGCAGGGCGCTGGCAATCAGGCCCTGATACTTTGAAGCCAGCAACTCCTGACGAATCTGCTTCTCGATGAACTTCCAATAGTTCATGAAACTCTGGTAGTATTCCTTGGTCTCGGCGGGAATCTCCGCGTCGGAGGACATCTGTGCATACTGCTCTCTGAAGCGCTGCAGCGCGGCGTAGTCAAACTTGCCGTCTTCCGCACGGAAGGGCGTGCCGGCCAGAAGAGGGCTCTCTCCGGCCTGGATGGAGCGCTCGAGCTCGGCGTCGGTGACGCAAAGGCCAAGGGCTTCGCACTCGTGGGCGATCAACTGCTGCTGCACGTAGGCCTGCCAAACCTGATCACGCACGGCCGTAGCCTGCTCGTCGGTGAGGTTGCTGACATTCTGCGAGAACTTGATGACCTCGGTGTATTCGTCCACCAATTTGTTGAAGTCCTGAATGCTGATATTCTCTCCGTAGATTTGTCCCACGCGCTGGTGGCGTTCGTTTTGAGTGTATCCGAGTGAACGGACAAACTCCTCTGCAATGAAGGCAAACAAGGCGAGCGCCACGATGATGACGAGGAACTTGCCGTGCTTCCTGACTGAATTTAATGCGGCCATAATTTATGTTTTTATGTTTTTTACCTAATATATTTATTGCATAATGCAAAAATCCGAACGCAAAGATAGAAAAAATAAACGACTTGGAGGCTCTGTGCTGCAGAGTTTTTTCGTTTATTCCGTGATTTTGAGGCGAACGAGTTTGATTTGAGTGTTTGTGGTCTCCACAATCTTGAACTCAAAATGCTTGTAGGTGATGATTTCGTTGAGTTTCGGAAAACTTTGGTACACGGCCAGGATGAAGCCGCCGACGGTTTGGTATTCGTCGCTTTCGGGAAGGTTGAGGGAAAAGAGCTCGTTGGCCTTCTCAATCTCCAAGCGGCCAGAAAGCAGATATTCGCCGCCGCCGAGATCTTTGGCTACATAGTGCTCTGTGTCGTGCTCGTCCTGAATGTCACCGAAGATTTCTTCCACAAGATCCTCGAGAGATACGATGCCGGCAGTGCCGCCGAACTCGTCCACCACAACGGCCAAAGTTTTCTTCTGCGTGATGAAGGTGGTGAGCAGTTTCTGCGCCGGCATGGTTTCGGGGATGATGGGCAGATGACGGATATGTTTCGTCCAGTCGTCGGTGCTCTTGAGACGGAACATCTCTGAGGAGTGGAGGTAGCCCACGATGTCGTCGATGTCTTCCTTATATATAATAAGCTTGGAAATGCCGTTGTCGATGAAGAGGTTGAGCACCTGAGAAAAGCTCGCTGTCAGAGGGGCGGCGACAATCTCAGTGCGGGGTACGACACAGTCGCGTACGCGCACTTCGCCGAAGTCCAGTGCATTTTGAAACATGATGACTTCGTCCTCCACGTCTTCTTCATCGCCCTGTGCGTCAATGTTGCTCTGAATGAGGTGGTCCAAGTCGGTTTTGGTGAAGTTTTGCTTCTGCACGCTTTTCATCTTCAGACCGAAGCAGCGCAACAACAGTTTGGCCAGCAGGCTGGTGATGCGGCTCACTGGCCACAGGAGGAAGTAGAAGAACAGTGCGGGGACGGCGCAGAAGTGCATGGCGCGGTTGGGGTTGATGCGAAAAAGTGTCTTGGGCAGGAATTCGCCGACAAAGAGCACGATGACAGTGGCAATCAGGGTGTTGACCAATGGATTGCTCTGAATGAGGTGCGCCATGAGGATGCCGTAGATAACCAAAGCGATGTTATTGCCGACCAACAGGGTGGTGATGAAGTCACTTTGGCGACGGTAGAAGCGGTCGAGGATGCGTGTGGTGAGACTGCGGTGTTCACGCTCCATTTCCAACAGCATCTTGTTGCTGGACACGAAAGCAATCTCCAGTCCGGAGAAGAATGCACTGAGAAGCAGTATGATGCAAATGCTGACAATCATAGGCGTCGGGAAGATGGGGTGTCGGGTGGAACGTCTGTGCCTGTGGAGTCACTTTCAATGTCGCCGGCGGGGAAGTCGCCGACGGAGTTGGTCACGGCGTAGCGCGTCATGGTCTCGTTGGAGCGGAAATTGGTGCCGTGAAGCGTGCGGTCGGGTGTGACGATGCGCATGAATTGGTGATTCCACATCTCATGGCGGTCCATGTCCCAAAAGAGTTCTTCGGTGAAAAAACGCGTATTTTCCACGTTGCGGATGCGCACTCTGCCACGCAGTTCCCACAGGCGCTGATTGTGGAGATAAGCCGTGTCGGCCTGCACGTACATATCAACGTGGAATGCCGTGTCAAAGCGCTCCATAAGCATGCCTTTGCAGAATCGCCATGAGGAGGGCCGTTCGGGATGGTTGAAGATGTCCCACTCCTCGGCTACGAGATGATAGCGGATGACACCGCTGTCGGAGATGAGCGTACTCACACCGATGGCGTGCATGAAAGGGAGGGAGTCTTTTTCGTTGACCGCCTCCGCCACATGTTCCTCGCTGTTGCTGCACGAGAAGAAACAACAGAGCAGGCAGAGCGACAGACAAAATAGGTGAAACTGCTTCACTCGATCTTATACTTCATGAACCAGCGTTCGTTGAATGAGACTCCCACATGAATCATGTAGTAATTTTCTGTTATGAGTCTAGTGCTTGAAGGCTGACGGCGAAGCCACTGGAAAGCGACGTTGACCGTCGAACGGTTGTTGATGCGATTGGTGATGGGCAGGCTTACGCCGGCAGTGATACCATACTCCGTAGGGCCGTCCTGAGGCGTTCCTATACTGGAGTAATTTACTTTCATGTAAGGCGTGGAGTAGAATGCGCCGATGCGATAGCGGCAGCGCTCCAAATAGCTGGGGTTGTGACCTTTGTTGAGTACTGCGGGGAAGAACTCTGCTCCGAGATTGACGCGGTGGCGGTTGGAATAGTAGCCGACTGCATTTTTATATTGCAACTGGCCCTTTTCATTGGTGTATGATTCTGGAATGCTGCAATCTGCCCACTTCTCAAAGCGGTAATCGGCGGCGAGAGTCAGCATGCCCCGATTCTCCCAGGCCAGTCCGGCACCAAAGGCGTATGGAATGTCAATAGCGTCGGAGACAGAAACCTTGGTGGTATCTTTGGATGAGGTCCAACGTTCGAGTTTGGCGTCGGTGCCCGTATTGTGTCCCAAACTGGCAATGAAGCCAGTGCGCAGCAGATTGTTGCCGTTAAGGACAATGGGCATCTGCAAACCGAAGTCCAGCTTGTAAGTGAGAATGTCGGCCGAATGTCTTTGATAAATCGTACTGTAGACCGAGGCTGTGCTGCCTGCGACGAGAAACGACTGAATCATGTTGTGCTCATAAGAGCCCCATATGAGATCGACGGTGGCGCCTATGGAAAGCAGACGTATGGGATTGTTGAGCTTGCGGAAAGGCTGCCATCCGAAGCCGACGAAAGCGCGATGGGTACCACCGTTGCCGTCGAAGTCCTGATAATTGTCAATTTCAGACGATGTTGTGCGGTCACGGCCGACGGAAGACTCATGGCGGAAGTTATATTTGATGGTGGTATAGGGCATAAAGCCGAAGCTAAGACCCATGCCCGGCCGTATGCGGAATCCTGCCACGACATATTCAAGCGATGCACTTCTGGTGTAAACGTGGCTGCCGCCCTTCGATTGTTTTCCAAAAACGAATGAGGCTCCGGCGTCGAAAAGGAAAGAGAGCGAGTCTATCGTGGAGTAGGAGGCCGGATTGAGGCTGTTGATGCGGTTGGAAGAGTGAAGTGCAATGCCAACACCGCCCATGCCGCGGTTAAATCCGGTTACGCCGTCACCGACCAAGCCGATGCCGAAACGGGAATAAGTGGAGTAGGTGCCGCTGCTCTGTGCCGCTGTCCCCAATGCGAAGAATAGTAGCACTGTGAGACAGAAATATTGTCTGTAAAAACTCATTTCGAGCGCAAAGATACAGAAAAAACGCCATTTAACGATTTACGACTGGCAAATTATTTTCCAAATGTCTTAATTTTCTTCTTTTTCTTCTCCGACATATCCCTTGTCTCCTTTTTTTTATGTACCTTTGCGCCCGATGAATCGCGTAATAGTTCTCTTGTATATTCTTTTGGCGCACTTTATGATCGGTTCGACGACAGTTCGTGGAGCAGAGGTGGAAGTGAGTCTGCTAACCTGCTCGCCTGGTGTTAAGAGCTATGAGCTATATGGGCACACGGCGCTTCGGGTGAAGCAAATCGAATCGGGGATAGATGCCGTGTTCAACTACGGGGTGTTTGACTATACGCAGAGTAATTTTACCTGGCATTTCGTTTTGGGCAAGTGCGACTACATGGTGATGCCCGTGAGCTATGACGCTTTCTTTTGTGAATATGAGCGTCGCGGATCCTCCATACTCTCGCAGCGTCTCAATCTGACGCAGGGGGAAGCCGTGAAACTGTTTGGACTCCTCTATGAGAACGCTAAGCCGGAGAATATGGTCTATCGCTATGATTTTTACCGCAATAATTGCACCACGAAGGTGCGAGACATTGTGGAGCAGGCTGTCGACGGCGAAATAATATACCCGGAGCTTCCTCTTTTGCTGATGTACCACCGGCATGAAACATACAGGGAGATGATTCACTATTACACATCGCACTCCAAATGGTGTGAGGCCGGCCAGGATTTGTTGCTCGGATGTCATTCGGATACGGTGTTGTCATCGCGTGCCATGCTTTTTTTGCCGGAATGTTTGTCATCGGCATACGACGGTGCTGAAATTCGCAGTGAGAACAAAGACACAAGGCCCCTCGTAGCAGAGCGCAAAGAACTGCTGCAGAAAGGTTGTCAAATTGACGAGCCCGGCTTCCCGTTCTCTCCATTGCAATGCTCGGTAATCCTGTTTGCCTTTTCCTTGCTGGTGTTAACGCTGGAGGTTTTCTTTAAGCGGCAGATGTGGCTGGTTGACATCGTGCTGTGGGGTGCTGTGGGTGTGGCCGGTCTGTTGCTGTGTTTCCTTTTCTGTTTCTCAAAGCATCCGACGCTGGACAGCAATTTCCAAATATGGCTTTTCAATCCTCTGCCTTTGGTGGGATTGTTCTATATTGTCCCGGCAGCCAGAAAGAAACAGCGAACGTTGTGGCACGGCTTTGATTTTGCCTGGCTTTTTTTCTTTATATTGTTTATGCCTTGGGTGCCGCAAGACTATGCTTCTGGAGTTTTCCCTTTAGCTTTGTCTTTGATGACCCGCCCAATAAGTTATTTCCTCGCTTACCGACGTGATGAACAATAAGACTCTGACGATATTGGCCCTCGGTGCCGCTTGTTTGGCACAACCCTCAAATGCCCAACAGGCAGAAGTGCCCCGGCTGGTGGTGAATGTGCTGATTGACGGACTGCGTACCGATTATCTGCAGGCTTACGCTCCTTTTTTCGGAGAGCGCGGATTCAAGCGCCTTGAGCAGGAAGGCAAGGTATATTCTCAAGTAGAGTATCCCTTCAGAGACCCGGACAGAGCCAGTGCGGCCGCTTGTTTTGCCACCGGTGCCACTCCCTACGACAATGGCATTGTGGCCGAAAGGTGGTTGGACCGCAAGACGCTGCAGCCGGTATATTGTGTCGATGACAAAAACTTTCCCGGTAATCTGACGCCGGAGGCCTCGTCTCCTCAGAAGTTGTTGGTGAGTACAACCGGCGACGAACTTAAAGTGGCCTCAATGGGACACAGCCTGGTATACAGTATTGCTCCCAGTCGTGAAACTGCCGTGTTGCTGGCCGGACATGCCGGTGACGGTGCTTTCTGGATTAACGATCTTACCGGGCAGTGGTGTTCAACCTGTTACTTTGGCCTTTATCCTCAGTGGGCCATCTCCTATGACAACCACAAGGGATTGAAAGACAGAATATCCTCTATGACATGGACGCCGTATGAGGAATCGGCCGAGGATAAAAACTCAAAGAAAAAGGGAGATTTTTTGCATCGCTTCACCGGCGATAGGAAATTCCGCGAGTTTAAGACCTGTGGACTGGTGGGAGAGGAGACTGTGGCGTTTGCCATATATCTCCTGCAAAACACGGGATTAGGTGTTGATGTTGCTACCGATATGCTTTCGCTGGGCTTGTATGCCGGCAGTTTTGACCACCAAAGTATTCAGGATTTTTCTAGAGAGCATCGGGATACTTATGTGCGTTTGGACCGTGATTTGGCCACCCTGATGGATGCCGTGGAGCAGAAGTTGGGCCGCGGCAAGGCGCTCTTCGTCGTGACCGGAACCGGGGTGACGGAGCCGGAAACACCTCAGGATCTTTCGCGCTATCGTATCCCGACGGGCACGTTTAACATCACCAGAGCTTCTATGCTGCTCAATATGTATCTTGTGGCAGTTTACGGACAGGGCCAATGGGTAGAGGGCGTGATGGGGCAGGAACTGTTTCTAAACAGAGAACTCATAGAGAAGCAGACGGTTAATCTCTCGGAGATGTTGCAGCGCAGCAAAGATTTTCTGCTGCAGCTCTCGGGTGTGAAAGACGTGGAAACGTCGCATCATCCCGTATTTGGAGACTTATATGTGAAGGTGTCTCCGGGATGGACGTTGGTGAATGATGAGACGGGACAGCAAACGGTGACCCGTGAGAGTTTTACCAGTTTTCCGCTATATTTCCTCGGCATCGGAGTGGAGAAGGAGCGCGTAAGTGATCCCGTCACTGTGGATCGTGTAGCTCCCACTGTCAGCAAGGCTATCCACATTCGGGCGCCCAATGGTTGTGGCAAAGCGCCGCTTTTCTGAGAATGGCGTTTCGTGAATATAGTGAGATATACAGAAGATAAAAAAAGAAAAAACGATATGAATTTTTCTCAAATATTAGTTAAGATTTTCGGTGACAAGAAAAGTCGTGATCTGAAAGCCTACCAGCCTTTGGTGGCGCTGGTTACTGACATTTATCCCAGCATTCAGGCACTTTCCAATGACGAATTGCGTGCCAGGACAAAGTCGCTGCAGCAGCGGATACGCTCTGCCGCCAAAGAGCAACAGGACGAAATCAACAGTCTGAAAGCCTCCATTCCCGCAACGGAGATTCAGGATCGTGCGCCTATTTTTGCCAAAATAGACCAGTTGGAGAAAGAGGTGTTGGATATTTATGAGAAGCAGTTGGATTTGGCCCGAGCCGAGGCTTTTGCTATCGTAAAAAGCACGGCGGAGCGCTTTGCTCACAACGAAAACATAGAGGTGACGGCTACAGATTTCGACCGGGAACTGGCTGCCACGCACGATTTCGTGGATATCGTAGGCGACAAAGCTGTGTACCACAATCATTGGGTGGCTGGCGGTAATGAAACGGTATGGGATATGGTGCACTTCGATGTGCAGCTTTTTGGTGGCACGGTTTTGCATCAGGGCAAAATCGCCGAGATGTTCACCGGTGAAGGTAAGACGCTGACGGCCACACTGCCCGTGTTCCTCAACGCACTGACGGGCAATGGTGTACATGTGGTAACAGTGAATGATTATCTGGCCAAGCGCGACTCCGAGTGGATGGGCCCCATTTACATGTTCCACGGTTTGTCGGTGGACTGCATAGACAAACATCAGCCCAACTCCGAAGCCCGTCGCAAGGCTTATCAGTGCGACATCACCTTCGGTACCAACAATGAGTTTGGCTTCGACTACTTGCGCGACAATATGGCTCAAGATCCTTCGGAGTTGGTGCAGCGTGCCCACAATTACGCTATTGTGGACGAGGTGGATTCCGTGCTCATTGACGATGCCCGTACACCTCTGATTATTTCCGGTCCGGTGCCCAAGGGCGATGATCAAATGTTTGAAGAATATCAGCCTCTGGTGGAGCGCTTGGTGGGTGTCCAACGCACACTGGCAACGCAATATTTGGCAGAGGCTAAGAAATTGATTGCTGAGGGCACTGCGGAAGGTGACAAGCAGAAGACGGCTGACGGCTTCCTTTCACTGTTCCGTTCCCATAAGGCCCTGCCCAAGAACAAAGCTCTCATTAAGTTCCTTTCCGAACCGGGCATCAAGAGCGGTATGCTGGCTACGGAAGAGATTTACATGGAGAACAACAACCGACGCATGCCGGAGGCTGTGGAGCCGTTGTTCTTTGTCGTGGACGAAAAGCAAAACAGCGTGGATCTCACGGATAAAGGTAATGAATGGCTGGCTGACCAGGTGAAGGATGCCGCTCTCTTCATCTTGCCCGATATCGCTTCCAAAATGGCGGAAATCGAGGCGATGTCTCTCCCTGACGAGGAGCGGCTGGCAAAAAAAGACGAGGTGTACAACGACTACGCCATCAAAAGCGAACGTGTTCACACGCTTCAGCAATTGCTCAAGGCCTATACAATGTTCAACCTCAATGATGAGTACGTTATCCAGGACGGTGAAATTAAGATAGTGGACGAACAGACGGGACGTATTATGGAGGGTCGACGATGGAGCGACGGCTTGCATCAAGCAGTGGAAGCCAAGGAGCACGTCAAGGTGCAGGCTGCCACGCAGACCTATGCGACCATCACCCTGCAGAACTACTTCCGTATGTACCATAAATTGGCCGGTATGACTGGTACTGCAGTGACCGAGGCCGGAGAGTTTTGGGATATCTATAAATTGGACGTTGTGGAAGTGCCTACCAATCGTAAGGTAATTCGCAAGGACTACAATGACAGAGTGTATAAGACGCAGAGAGAGAAGTACAAAGCAGTTATTGAAGAAGTAGAACTTCAACGAAACTCCGGCCGTCCAGTATTGGTGGGTACCACCTCTGTAGAGATATCGGAGATGCTCTCAAAGATGCTTTCAATGCGTAAAATTCCACATCAGGTACTCAATGCCAAGCTCCATCAGAAGGAAGCGGACATTGTCAAGGAAGCCGGTCGCAGCGTGGACGGTTTGGGTACCGTAACGATTGCTACCAACATGGCCGGACGCGGTACGGATATAAAACTGACCCCCGAAGTGAAAGCTGCCGGCGGTCTGGCCATCATCGGTACGGAGCGTCATGAGAGTCGTCGTGTGGACCGTCAGTTGCGTGGTCGTAGCGGTCGTCAGGGCGATCCCGGCAGCAGTGTGTTCTTTGTTTCTCTGGAAGACAAGCTGATGCGTCTGTTTGCTTCGGAGCGTATTGCCAAGGTGATGGACCGTCTCGGCTTTGAAGACGGAGAGATGATCGAGCACTCCATGATTACGCGCTCCATTGAGAATGCGCAAAAGAAGGTGGAGGAAAATCATTTTGGTGTGCGTAAGCGTCTGTTGGAGTATGACGACGTCATGAACAAGCAACGTACGGTGATTTATTCCAAGCGCCGTCACGCTCTGATGGGAGAGCGTTTGGGCATGGATATCTCCAATATGATTTGGGACCGCGTGTGCAACATCATGGAGAATAACGATTGGGACGGATGTCGTGAGCAATTCCTTGAAATTCTGGCAATGGAGGTCCCCTTCACCCGTGAGGAAAAGGATACGGCAGACATTAACGAATTGGCAGAATCGGCCTACCAAAAGGCCATGGAGCGCTTCAAGCAGAAGTGTCAAATCATTGCAAACAACTCCATGAAGGCCGTCTCTATGATTATGGAGAATCCCGACATGCCTCATTATGAGAACATCATGGTGCCTGTGGTGGACGGCAGACGCGCCTACCAGATCAGCGTCAACATTGATGAGGCTTATGACTCTCAGTGTCAGGCGGTTTGCACAGCTTTCCACAAAGCGCTGATTCTGCATACAATCGATGATTGTTGGAAGGAAAACCTGCGTCTTCTTGACGAGTTGAAGCATTCGGTACATAATGCCAGCTACGAGCAGAAAGATCCGTTGTTGATTTTCAAATTGGAGAGTGTGAAGCTCTTTGACGATATGGTGAACCGAATCAATGACAGGGTGGTCAGCGTTCTGATGCGTGCCCAGGTGCCGGAATTGCAGATTCGCACCGAAGCCGCTCCCCAGCAGCCCAAACGTCCCCGTCAACAGTATACGGAGAGCCATCAGTCTCTTACGGATGAAGGCATGCGCCAGGCTGCCGGACGTGATACGCGTGAGCAGCAGCCGGTTCAGCCTGTTCGGGTGGACAAACTCCCTGGACGTAACGATCCCTGTCCGTGTGGCAGCGGTAAGAAGTTTAAGCAGTGCCACGGGCGGAATCTGTAAGTCTTGTCGCTCAAGGGCTGACCCGTCGCATCGGTGACAGATACCTCTTTCGCAACCTTTCGCTTTCTATAGCGGAAGGTCAGCGAGTGGGGTTGATAGCCCGAAACGGTACAGGCAAGACTTCTCTCTTGAACATTTTGGCCGGAGTGGATGCTCCGGACGAAGGTGAGGTCGTTTTGCGTTCCGGTCTTCGAATAGGCTATCTGCCGCAGCAGGTTGATTTTCAAGAGGGTGACACCCGTTCCGGAGGTCAGATAAAAAGGGCTGCCATAGAGGCGGTGCTGAAGACCGAGCCGGACCTATTGATTTTGGACGAGCCGACCAATCATTTGGACCTCGGTATGGTGGAATGGTTGGAAAGTTATCTCAGGCGCGGGGGCATCACTCTGCTCATGGTGACACATGACCGTTATTTCCTTGACCGCGTGTGTAACGTGATTTTGGAACTGGATGATGAGCAGTTGTACACCTATCGTGGCAACTATGCTTATTATTTGGAGAAACGGCAGGAACGAATAGACAATAAAAGGGCGGAAATCGCACGAGCCAACAATCTCTATCGCTCGGAACTGGCCTGGATGCGGTCTACGCCGCAAGCACGTTCTCACAAGGCACGTTACAGGGAAGAAGCCTTTTACGACATAGAACAGAAAGCCAAAGAGCGTGTGGCGGAAGAAAAAATGCGTCTGGAGGTGAAGAGTGCTTACATCGGCAGTAAAATCTTCGAGGCAGAGTATGTTTCCAAGGCGTTTAAAGATGGTCCTGTGATTCTCAAGGACTTCTATTACAATTTTTCCCGTTATGAAAAGATGGGCATCATCGGCAACAATGGTACGGGAAAATCAACGTTTGTCAAGTTGCTCCTCGGACTGGAGACGCCGGATTCCGGTCGCTTCAATGTGGGCGAAACGGTGACTTTCGGGTATTTCTCGCAGGAGGATATGCAATTTGACGAGGGGATGAAAGTGATTGACGCTGTCACGCGCATTGCTGAATATGTGGATTTGGGTAGTGGTCGGAAACTTTCTGCCATGCAGTTCTTGCAGCATTTCATGTTTACGCCTCTGCAGCAGCAAAACTACATTTATAAGTTGTCGGGTGGGGAGCGCCGCCGTTTGCATCTGTGTGTCGTGCTCATGAAGCAGCCGAATTTTTTGGTTTTGGATGAGCCAACCAACGACTTGGACATTATGACCCTGCAGGTGTTGGAACAGTATCTTCAGGATTTTCGGGGTTGTGTTATCGTTGTGTCCCACGATCGCTACTTCATGGACAAAGTGGTGGACCATTTATTGGTGTTCAAGGGCGATGGCGTTATCGATGATTTTCCGGGGAATTATACTCAATATCGTAACTCCAAGGCTCAGGTGTCAATGCAGAGCGACGGTGCGACATCGAATGTCGTTAAGCCCCGACTCTCAGAACAGAAAAAACGGCTTTCGTACAAAGAGCAGAAAGAACTGGAGTCTTTGGAGTTGGCCATTGGTGCATTGGAGAAAGAAAAGAAAGAGATAGAGGAGCGCCTGAGTGGCACGGATATCACTATGGAAGAGATAATGCGTCTTTCCGTACGTTTACCTCAGTTAGAAGCGGAAATGGAGGAAAAAACCATGCGCTGGATGGAGTTGGAGGAGAAGAAAGACAGTTGAATAAATACACACAAAATATATAATACAATGAAACACCAAGTTTGTTTGTTGCTGGCCTCCGTTGCCGTATTGGCTTCCTGTGCCAAAGGAGAGTATCGTATCAGCGGTTCTTTGAAAGATTTCAAGGGATATGGCTATGATGTGGATTCCGTCGTGCTATATGTGAACGGAGGAAATGTTCCCGTGACGAACGAAGAGAGAATTGCAGCTGCAATTGTCGAGACGGATTCGTTCTATATAACGGGAGAAACGGACAGGATTTATTTGGCCGAGGTGACGTTTTATCTCAAAAAGGCGGAAGAGCAGACTCCTTTCCGGGTGCCAGTCGTGTTGGAGCCCGGACATATGACCTTTGATTTGCGCGATGGATTTTTTGCCGGGACGCCCCTGAACAACGACGTTCTAGGTTTTCAACAAAAGCTGATGACATCGTCTTCTGTCGAAGAAGCACTGGCTGCATTGGATACGGTGATGGCTCTCCATAAGGCAGATCCCGTCGGTGTGTTGTCTCTGTCGCTTCTTGTTCCGTATATTTCTCCCGGCCAATCGCTTTCATACATTAATGAACTGTCGGAGGAGATGCAGCAAACCTCTATTGTTAGGGACATGCGCGTTCAGTTGGAGATGAAGGGAAAAAGTTCGGAGGGTCAGACGTTTATTGACTTTGAGGCTACTTATGAAGGCAGGGTGCAGCGCCTTTCTGATTATGTGGGCAAAGGAAAGTTTGTGCTGGTGGATTTTTGGGCTTCATGGTGTGGGCCGTGCAGGGCTGAGATTCCCAATCTGATTAATGTTTACAACCGTTATAAGGGTGATAAATTCGAAGTCATCGGTGTGGCCACATGGGACAAGCCCAGTGACACGAAACGTGCCATTGCTGAACTGGGCATCCCGTATCCACAAATCATGAACGCGCAAAAGGCGGGAAGTGATGCTTACAACATTGAGGGTATCCCCGAGATTATTCTTTTCGGCCCTGACGGCACGATTCTCAAACGTGGATTGCGCGGCGAAGCGATTGAAGCAGAGGTTAAGGCTGCGCTTGGTCTTTAAGCGACAGGCAAACACAAAGGAAAACGTGTGCGTACAGTCGGGAATGAACATTTTTTTGCTTTTTTCGCCTGTTTCGTGAAACTTTTCTTAAAATTTTGACAGATGTATGTGCGAAAATTGTTATCTTTGCTTGACGTTAAGTGTAAAATAACATAAAAAACATATCATTTTACCTATGAAAAACAAATTTCTGATGTCATTGATGGCGCTTGTTTGCGCTTTCATGGTGTCGTGTTCGGATGACGAGGGCGATATCAAGTTCCTGAGTGATGACAACGGTAATGTTTACACTATTATGTGCCCTTCGGCAGAATCGTGGCAGCATTTTATCGTCAGTTCGACAGTAGATTGGACGGTAGAAACGGATGACTCCTGGATTCATTTAGCAAAAAAATCTTATTTGGCAAAGGAGACCACCGGCATGTTTAAGGTTAGTCTTTTCTCCGGCTACACCTCGCGCACCGGTTCTATCCGTGTTAAAGCCGGTGATAAGACAATTGTCATCACGGTGATACAGATGGGCTCACCCGTTGTGTCGTTCTATCAGAAAAACTATCAGTTTACGAACAAGCGCACCAGCTTTATTGCGAAGATTAACACCAATGCCTCGCTGGAAGCCAACATTGAGTATGTGCAGCGCAACGGCTCAGAAGAGACAATCATCACCTCCGTAGAGGATTGGTTGAGTTATAATCTTCAAGAGAGCGGGGAAGAGTACAAACAGCAATTGGTACTTACCGCTCAGGCTAACACGAATGAGCAACCTCGTTACGCCCGAGTTATTGTGAAGGACATTCAGTCAGAGACCACAGATACAATTCGTGTTGAACAACTGGAAACCGATGTGTTCCGTGTGGTGGACAGCGTCGATCCCTCTGCTGCATCTTATGTTTTGCCTTCATATGAGGCCGGTACGGTTAATTTTTACATCGACCAAAACGTCAACTACACCGAGACAATCGCTGACGAGTGTTCAAGCTGGATCACCAAGAACACCACGAAATTCGCTCGTGAAGAACTGAGCTACAATGTTGCGGAGAGTGAAGAGTTTGACACTCGTGAAGGTACGATTACTCTGACTTACGGTGACGAAGAAATCGTTTTGACCATTCAGCAGCCCGGTCATCCCATGTTCACTTTCTACTCGACAACTAGGAGCAGAGAGATTACTGAGGTGACGGGTATTGACTGCGACGGTGTTGTCGGTGAGAGTCAGAGGAAAGTGAAGTACTGGACCAACTTTGCCGACTTCTCCATCACTTCTAACAATTCGGATTGGATTCCTCAGGAGAGTTTGCAGAAAGGCATGGACGGTTCTACGACGGCAATATGCTTCCAGGTTGAGAAAAACTGCGGTGAGAAGCGCAACGGATCAATCAAGGTGACCTGTCAGGGTGACGAAAGCTACAATAAGACTTTAAATATTGCCCAAAATCAGTTTGAGCCCCGTGCCGATATCAGCCGCACGACCCGCATGATGTTCCTGGGTTATGACGAAGAGTATTCTCCGTTGTACATTCTGGATGATGAGACCAGCAAGCCTAACTTTGAGTATGAGTCCATTGATTGGTCTTCATCCGACGAGGAGGTTGCAACCGTTGACGCCGATGGCAAGATAACAGCCGTTGCTGCCACTGCCAGCGGCAAGACTGTCACGATAAAGGCAACGATCACGCTCAAGCCTGGCTACAGAGTGGCCACGTTGGAGAAGACTTGTGCGCTTACTGTGGCAGACGCATTTTTGTATGATACGGACGACAAGACGAAGACTAAGGTTGAGGCTGTCGAACTGGTTGTTGACGATCCGGAGCTTTCCGAGGCTATTCTTACAGTGAATGCAGTTAACTTCACGTCTCAGGCCGTTGCATGGAAGTCTAACAATCCCGATGTTGCAGTAGCAACAGTAGAAGGCAGCAACTGTACTATTGGGGCTGTGAATGCCGGTGAGACAACGGTTGATGCCATCATCACCACCGGCGACACCGAACTCCCGTCCATCACCTTAAGCTGTAAGGTGAAGGTGACAACGCCTCCTAATGACTGATGTCGTGACGAGTTCATTAATCGGACATAAAATAATCCCCGGCCAGTCGGTCGGGGATTATTATTTAATAATGTATTGAATCTTTATTCGACTTCCTGAAGGAAGATGGCGTCAAGAGCCCAGGTGGCGGCATCGTTGGTGAAGAAGAAGCCTTGTCCGGGCGCTGCTGCGTTGTTGGTGTGGAACAGATATCCCAAAGTACCGAACGGGTGATGGCGACGCATCTCTTCTTTGGCGACGGTGAGCTTTTCACGGTTGCCGGTCTGCCAAAAGGCATAGAGGCCGAGGCGAGGGCAGGGGAAGCTGTTGTGTGTGATCTCCTTGGCCTTCCTGCGATAGTTAGCCGCATGGTCAAGCCATACCTGTTCCCAGGCTTTGTTGTCGATGGAGAGCATCATTTCGTTCATAAACTCAAATCCGCCCATAATGGTGCAGAGATGGTTGGTATGCTGCACGGCAGTGTCGCCTTCCCACGACAGTATTCCGGTGGCGGGATCGTAGCCTAAAGCCAATGGTCCCGAGAAAAGACCGTGGGGCATATCTGAGATGCTCTTCATGCCGGTGAGTATCTTGTCGCGGTAGCGGGTGTCGCCGGTGCGTTCCCATTCTGTGAACCAGTTGCCAGCGTAGGCCAGCCAGTCCGGGCCGATACGCAGACGTGCCGGAGCGGTGCAGGGATAACGGTCGCTGCGCGGCTGTGCCAGTCGGAGTGGATCCAGGGTGTAGAGCAACGTGTCGGCATCGCGTACTTCGCGTATGATGTCACCCAGGCGTTCGTCTGCCGTGAGATAGTACATGAAACGGTTCCAAAATGCCTGTGAGATACGCGCCTCTTTGGCTCCGCAGCCCCAGTGCAGCACGTTGTGGCGTGTGCCCAATCCGGCATGTGCCCCCCGATGATAGGTGTCCACCTCGGAGCAGTGGCGTGTCATACGTGTTGCCAGCCGCCAGACTTCCTTATCGCCGCTTCGCAGATATTGATACCAGAGCATTGCCGGTGTACCCAACTCGGTGTTGTCCCAAGCATATCCGCCGACATCGTAGCGCCATTCGCCCCGACTTTCATCGTAGGTGTGCATGAAATCTCCATAGTTGAAATATCCGTACCATCCGTGCTCTTCCTGTTGTCTTTCATAAAAGCGCATCAGTGAGTCCAGTTCCCTGTCGTATGCGCTGCCTTTCTCCAGAGACCATAGTCCGAAAGCCCGTTTTGAGTGCAGATATTCCGGTTTCGGTGTGTAGCTTGCGTGCCCCGTCTTCATGAACGGCTTGCTTTCAGACAGAGAAGTGATCCACAATGTGCTGGTGCGTGCGGTCCCTACCGGAGTGGACATGCCCGGCTGTACGTCTTCGTAGGCAGCTTCCAATCCGTGGGGTATGGTGTCGTAGTGGGCGAAGTTCATAGATTCCGCTTCCGGGCTCCACAGAGCCACGGAGATGACGGCGGTGTCGCTGCGCGCACCCTCCACCTGCAGGGTGGAAGGGTAGGACTGCCAGAAATCTTCCAATTGCACCGACACACTGCGGTGTTTGTCGCTGACGGCAACCAATCCCGGAGCGCGGCGGCCTTCAATGGTGCCAATCCAGGGTGAGGCTACGGTGGCGCGCTTTCGGATGCTGTAGCCGTTGGGCGAGAGTTGTGAGAGGCGGAAACCGTCCCATGAGGCCAGTTCCTCCATGATGGTGCGACTCTTTTCGTTGGCGGGATTGCCGAGGCTGTCCAGCGTGATGACGCGTCGTGCGATAAGCGGTTTGACGGCCATGTCGCGTATGCCGTTTTCCTGGGCAAACCAGACGTGACGCTCGTGCATCCGGTCCTGCAGAGGCACCTTGACCTGCAGGCTCAGTTCGTGCAATCCTTCGCGTGCCGTCTGTTCGTCAATGAAGGAAGTGAAGACGACTTTCTCTTCCGGACAGCCTTTCCACGAGTATATCCTCATGGTAAAATTCTGTCCGTCATAGCGTACGCATTTGGAGAACTTTCCCTCGCGTTCTGTATGCACGGAGATTATCTCCTGTCGGCGTCCGTTGAGCACAACGGAGGGAACAACGGTCTCTTGTGTGGCCGTAGCGACGTTCCCCGGGAGACATCCGCTCACGGCCAGCCATTTGATGCTGCCGTCCGGCCAGTAGGCCAAAGGCCATTGGTCCGTTTCCGTTTCTTGGATGGTGACGCGTTCTCCGCTTTTCAGTTCACCCGCAGTAAAAGGAATGCCGAAAGTAAAAGGCATCCCGGGCCGCGTTTCCCCGATGCAGTTCATCTCTGCCAGAGAGAAGCTATGACTGCCGGTGCCCTTTGAAGTTTTGGCTTTCTTGACCGACGATACTTGCTGAGTGATGTGAAAACGGCGTATCTGCGCATGGCTCTGGGTGGTCCGAAATCCGAAATAGCCTTGGGTGAGAGGATGAAGATCCACGTAGTTGACCATGGTGTCTCCATCGATGACATAGAGCGCACGGCCGTCGCGGCTTTCCAGATGGATGCGATACCAGTGGTCGGGTTTGATCAGATGTCCCTGGTCCTTGTATTCTCTGATGATGGCAGGATGGGGCTGCCCGTCGTAGCGGCGGAAGCGGCTCGTGGTGTTGCCGTTGCCGCCGTAGCCGAAATAGTAGAGCGACATGGTGGCTGCTTTGTCGAATACGCCACCGCGTTTCTTTGCCTCGGACAGCGCTTTGTCTGCCATCCAGAAGCAGTTCAGGTCGGACACCCGGTCGTCGCTCATGATGCGCGCTTCGTAGTCGATGCATACATTTCCCCGGAGCAGGGTCTTATTCCACAGGGTGAGTCCCTTGGGCGCCCTGATGTCGCATACGGAGTCTTTGCTCCAACTTACTTTGGCCTCCTTGGCCTCACTCTCAATAAGCCAAGAACTCTCCGCATAAGCCGAGAGTTCCAGAGTTAATACTATGAGAGAAATCAGTGCTCTCATGGTGATTACCGTTTAGATGATTAAAATCGTACTCTTACTTCGTATATTTAAGACCGAGATAGAGACCGTCAATATTCTTCAGCATGCTGGATACGACAGACAGGGTGGAATTGCTGCTGCCCACAATCTGCTGTACGAGTTCGATGAGCTTAGAGGCGTCGCTGGCTACCTGCAGCGTGTTGCCTGTGATCTTCACATTCAGCACGAATTCCTTAGAAAGCTGACTGATGAGCTGTCCGCCCAGTTTAAGCGTGAGATCGTGCCCGTTGACGCTCCACATGAAGGGAATGCTCTTGGGCGAGTTGGCGTTGTAGGTCAGGCTGCCGGTTTTGTCTTTTTTGAATGTGATGGAGATCTTGCCGGGCGTGAAGCCGAACTTCGTCAGCTGGCTCTGCAGCGTGCTTTCCACTTTGCTGCTCATAGCCGTTGTGGCTACGTTCTTCAGCACATCTTCGCTTTCAAACACGACGGCAGGCTGGGAATAGGTCCAGGTGCCGACCAGGGTGTTTTCGCTCACGGTGGCCGTGCCGAGCAGGTTGGCAACAACGTCACCGACAGCGCTGCTGCCTGTTACGGTTGTGGCGGCAGAGGAGGCTGCGCTGGTAGCCATGTTCTTGAGCAGTCCGCCGAGCTGGGCGTTGGCACTGTTCACAATGAGGGCCATAAAGGCCAATGCAAATAACTTTTTCATAGTGTCTCAGTTTTAATCGTCGTTATCTTGTTTCTTAACTTTAGACATTGCAGAGGACAAAGGGTTTATTTTTTCAGCGCCGCAATACTCTCCCGGAGAGCCTGAATCTTACTCTCGGCGTCGGCGAACTTCTTGCGCTCGAGCTCCACTACCTGAGCGGGAGCGTTCTGCACAAAGCGTTCGTTCTGCAGCTTCTTGCCGATGCCGGCCTTAAAGCCTTCCAGGCGCTCTATCTCGGCTTCGGCCTTCTTGATTTCGGCTTCGGCGTCGATGAGATTGCCCAGAGGTACGGCGTATTCGGTGGTGCCCACGAGGAAGGTTTGGGCGCTGCTGTCCTTTTCGGTGACGGAGGTAATGGCGTCCAGATTGGCCAACTTCTCAACGGTGGCTGCATAAATGCCTCGGAGTTCATTGCCCACTACCTGCAGGGAGAGCTTTTCTTTGGGGGCGATGTTCTTTTGGGCACGTACGGTGCGTACGCCGCCGATGACGAGTTTGATGTCTTCCACGTTCTTGAGGACGATCTGCTCATCGGCAGTGGGAGCTTCCAGCTTGAGGCTTTCGCGCATGATGCTTTCGCCCGCTTGGCGTTCCTCCAAGGCCTGCCAGAGCTCCTCCGTGATGAAGGGCATGAAGGGATGCAGCATCTTCAGCAGCACATCGAAGAAACGCAGGGTGGCCCCGTAGGTATCCCGGTCGATGGGTTGCATCTCGCCGTTGACGTAGGCGGTCTTCACCATCTCCAAATACCACCCGGAGAACTCGTCGCAGAAGAGTTTGTAGATGACCATCAGGGCTTCGCTCAGGCGATACTTCGAGAAGAGGTCGCTGAGCTCGGCGTTGGCTTCTTTCAGCTTGGCGTCAAACCATGCGACGGCCAGTTTGGCGGCTCCTGTCTGCTCTACGTCACCAACCTGCCAGCCTTTGACCAAACGGAAACAGTTCCAGATTTTGTTGCAGAAGTTGCGGCCCTGCTCGCAGAGGGAGTCATCGTAGAGGATGTCGTTGCCGGCAGGGGCGGAGAGCAGAATGCCCATGCGTACGCCGTCGGCGCCGTAGCGGGCAATCAGATCGAGCGGGTCGGGGCTGTTGCCCAGGCTCTTGGACATCTTGCGGCCGAGCTTGTCGCGCACGATACCGGTGAAGTATACGTGCTTGAAAGGCATCTTGCCCTGATATTCGTAGCCAGCCATAATCATGCGGGCCACCCAGAAGAAGATGATGTCGGGGCCGGTCACCAGGTCGGCGGTGGGGTAGTAGTACTTAATTTCCTCGTTGTCGGGCTCGGCGATGCCGTTGAAGAGCGAGATGGGCCAGAGCCATGAGGAGAACCAGGTGTCAAGAGCGCCTTCGTCCTGCACGTAGTTGCCCTCGGGCGCCGTTTCCGACACGACGATCTTGTCGTTGGGATAGTTCTCCAGGCCGGTCTCCCTGAGCAGGTCGGCGTCGTAGTATGCGGGGATGCGATGACCCCACCACAGTTGGCGTGAGATGCACCAGTCCTTGATGTTCTCCAGCCAGTTGCGATAGGTGTTCTTGTATTTTGCGGGATAGAACACGATGTCGTCCTGCATCACGGGCGGCAGGGCGATGTCGGCAAAGTGCTGCATGCGGATGAACCACTGCAGCGAGAGGCGCGGCTCGATGGGCACGTTGGTGCGCTCGGAGTAGCCCACCTTGTTGTCGTAGTCTTCCACATGGTCCATCAGCCCGGCGGCAATGAGGTCTTCGGCAATTGCCTTGCGGCAGTCGAAGCGGTCCATACCCTGATACTTCTTGCAGTTGGCCTGCTGTTCGGGTTCGATGCCGCTGAGGTCGATGTGAGCGTCGGGCGTGAAGATGTCGTAGGTGGTCAGATTGTATTTCTGCCCCAGCATGTAGTCGTTGGCGTCGTGGGCCGGCGTCACCTTCAGACAGCCCGTGCCGAATCCGATCTCCACGTAGCGGTCTTCAATCACGGGCACCACGCGTCCCACAATGGGCACGATGAGGTGCTTGCCTTTGAGCCACTGGTTCTTCTCTTCCTTGGGGTTGATGCACACGGCCACGTCGCCCATGATGGTCTCGGGGCGCGTGGTGGCCACAACGGCGTATTTGCCGGGCTCCTCAACCACCATGTATTTCATATAGTAGAACTTCGAGTGCTCGTCATGGTAGATGACCTCCTCGTCCGAGAGCGCCGTCTGGCGTTCGGGGTCCCAGTTGACCATGCGCAGGCCGCGATAGATGAGACCTTTGCGGTAGAGGTCGCAGAAGACGGAGATGACGGCCTTCGAGCGCTCTTCGTCCATCGTGAAGGCGGTGCGGTCCCAGTCGCATGAGCAGCCCAGCTGTCTCAGCTGCTTGAGGATGATGCCGCCGTGCTCTTCCGTCCAGGCCCAAGCGTGCTTGAGGAACTCCTCACGGGTGAGGTCGCTCTTGTTGATGCCCTGCTCCTTGAGGCGCTTGATCACCTTGGCTTCGGTGGCGATGGAGGCGTGGTCGGTGCCGGGCACCCAGCAGGCGTTCTTGCCCTCCATGCGGGCGTGGCGCACCAGGATGTCCTGGATGGTCTCGTTGAGTACGTGGCCCATGTGCAACACGCCGGTCACGTTTGGCGGCGGGATGACGACGGTGTAGGGTTCGCGTCCGTCGGGCTTGGAGGCGAAGAGCTTGTGCTCCAGCCAATATTGATACCATTTGCTTTCAACCTCGTTGGGGCTGTATTTGGTTGCTAATGCCATGAGTATTGTTATTTTGTAGTAATTCTGATGATTTTTTCCTGATAAAATACAGCTATCAGCGCGCAAAGTTACGGAAAAATTCGTAATTTTGCAAATGCTATGCATACAAAAGAAGAAAAAATGGCGGCTTTTGGCCGACTGCTCGACGTCATGGACGAGTTGAGGGAAAAATGTCCCTGGGATAGGAAACAAACTTACGAATCTTTACGCCCCAACACCATAGAGGAGGTCTTTGAGCTCTGCGACGCGCTCATCCGTGAGGACAATCACGAGATTTGCAAGGAGTTGGGCGACGTGCTGCTCCACGTGGTGTTCTACGCCAAGATCGGTTCGGAGCAGGGCGAGTTTGACATCGCCGATGTCTGTAACAAGCTGTGCGACAAGCTCATCTTCCGTCATCCTCACGTCTACGGCGAGCAGAAGGCCTCTTCGGCCGGCGAGGTGAAGGTCATCTGGGAGCAGGTGAAGCAGAAGGAGAAGGACGGCAACAAGACCGTGCTTGGCGGCGTGCCCGAGGCGCTTCCTTCCATCATCAAGGCTTACCGCATTCAGGACAAAGCCCGCGGTGTGGGTTTTGACTGGGAGCACCGTGAGGACGTTTGGGACAAGGTGCACGAGGAGATAAACGAACTCCGTGCTGAGATGGACAAAGACGATGTCCAGCACAGCACGGAGGAATTCGGTGATTTTCTCTTTTCTTTAATCAATGCAGCCCGGCTCTATCACATCAATCCGGACAACGCCCTGGAGAAAACCAATCGCAAGTTTATCAGGCGCTTCAATTACGTTGAGGCTGCTGCGAAGGCTTCCGGTCGCTCTTTGGCTGACCTTTCCCTTGAGGAGATGGACAGCCTTTGGCGTCGGGCGAAGTCTGAGGCTTAGCGCCGCCTTTGCGGCCGCCTCTGTGCTGGGGAGCTTTGCCTCTGTCGTGGCCGCCGCGGATCATGTTGTGGTAGAAGCGCTCTTCGGCCCGGAGCACGCGGAACATCTTCTCGGCGGTGATGGCGTTGGCGCCCTTCTCGTAGAACTCCTTCTTGGTCTGTGCCTCTTTGGCCTCGATCTCGGCCAGCTGTGAGAGCACGGCGCCGAAGTTCTCGCGGCTGTTCTTCTTCAGTTCAAACTTCTGGCGGCCCAGAGCGAAGAGGCTCTTCTTGTATTCACGGTAGATGGGCATGAAGGTCTCGGCCTGGCTCTCGCTCAGCAGGGCCTCGCTGATGATGTAGGCCTCCTGGCGCTTCTCGAATGCCTTGAAGTTGGGGTTCTCCTGTTTCTTCCCTTCTGCATAGCCGGCAAATGCTACGGCCGAAAGCAGAAGCATGAGAAAAATCTTTTTCATAGTCCTGTCTTTTTAGTACTGGGTTAGATAATACTCGATGTCTACATTGTGGAGCGTGACGTATTCCAGCATCTCTTCTTCGTAGAGCGTCTCCGCATCGCTCTCGGCAATGACGGGCTCCGTCTGAAGTAGTCCGACGCTGGCCACCGCCACCACGCCGACGGCTGTGGCTGCAACGGCCCATCTCTTCCAAAGGGGCACCGTCTTCGGGGCCTGTGCTGCGCGCTTGCCTTCAGCCTCCTCCTGACGGATGCGGGTCATCAGCCTTTCGGGAAATGACTCGAAATAACCTTCGGGTGCGATCCACGGATTATGCTTCTCTGTTGCTCTCATAGACATCTATAAGACCGGACGGGTGATAAATGGTTTAATCTGTATCGTTAAAAATTTTTTTAATCTTCTCTACGGCCAGATGATACGAGGCCTTGAGCGCGCCCACGCTGGCGTCCAGGATCTCCGACATCTCTTCGTATTTCATCTCCTGGTAGTATTTCAGCAGGAACACCTGCTTCTGCCTGGCCGGCAGGCTGTTGACGGCCTCCTGCAGCTGACGCTCCGTCTCGTCGCCGTCGAAGTAGGGGTCGGAGGCTACATCGGGCAGCGCCCCGTCGGTGTCGAGCCGCCGCTTCTCGATGAAGTTCAGCGCCTCGTTGGTGGCGATGCGGAAGAGCCACGAACCCACTTTGGCTTCGCCCCGGAAGCTCTCGCGCGCCTGCCACGCCTTCATGAAGGTGTTCTGCAGCACGTCGTCGGCGTCTTCGTGGCGTCCCACCATGCCGCGTATGTGCATGTAGAGCCGCTCCTGGTGCTCTTTCACTATGAGAATGAATTCCTGTTCGTTCATAGCGGAGCCTTCCCGGGAGAGAGAGTGGGGGGAGTGTGCGGGGTGTTTACTTGACGTTCACCTTGCGGACCGTCTTGCCAACCTTCAGGATGTAGCATCCGCGGGAGAGGTTCAGCTTCAGAGTGGCCTCTTCGCTCTCAAGCGCCAGAGACGAGATGCGCACGCCGGCCAGGTTGAAGATCTCCAACTTCTGTCCCTGAGCGTTGGTCACCTTCACGCTGCCTTCCTTGATCGTGATGCTCACGCTCTGCATCTCGTCTTCAATGACGTCGTCGGGCTGCTCCATGCTCATAGCAGGAAGTGCCATAAAAAGCGTCATAAAGGTCAAAATCCAGAACTTTTTCATCCGTTTTTCAGGTTTTTACAACGCAAAGATAGAGAATTTATTTTATTCGGCCAAACTTTTTTTCAAAAAAATACGAAAAAAAACAAAGAAAGAGGGCTGTGACCCGATGATCACAGCCCTTCCTTAATATAATAAGGTGTGCGCGTGCGCGTTATTCACCTTTCTTCATCTTGGCTTTCAGCTCGGCCAGAGCGTCGATGTCGCCCAGGGTGGTGGCAGCAGCCTGATTCTGGATTACGGGAGCTTCCTCCTTCTTGGCGGCCTTCTTGGGAGCGGCGGCCTTCTTCTCTGCGCGGGCTGCGTCCTCGAAGATGCGGCTGTGAGAGAGGATGATGCGGCGGCTCTCCTTGTTGAACTCGATCACCTTGAACTGGAGCTTCTCGCCCTGCTTGGCCTGAGTGCCGTCCTCCTTCTGGAGGTGCTTGGGAGTGGCGAAGCCTTCCACGCCGTACTCGAGCTGAACCACGGCACCCTTGTCCATCATCTCGGTGATGGTGCCCTCGTGGATGCTGTCCACGGTGAAGACGGTTTCAAACACGTCCCAGGGGTTCTCCTCCAGCTGCTTGTGGCCCAGAGAGAGACGGCGGTTGGCCTTGTCGATCTCCAGCACGCAAACCTCGAGCTCCTGACCTACCTTGGTGAACTCGCTGGGGTGCTTCACCTTCTTGGTCCAGGAGAGATCGCTGATGTGGATCAGGCCGTCAACGCCCTCTTCCAGCTCAACGAACACGCCGAAGTTGGTGAAGTTGCGCACCTTGGCGGTGTGCTTGGAGCCAACGGGATACTTCGTCTCGATGGTCTCCCAGGGATCGTCCTTAAGCTGCTTCAGACCGAGGCTCATCTTGCGCTCCTCGCGGTCGAGGGTCAGGATGACAGCCTCCACTTCGTCGCCCACCTTCATGAAGTCGTTGGCCGAGTGCAGGTGCTGGCTCCACGACATTTCGCTCACGTGAATCAGACCCTCCACACCGGGAGCGACTTCCACGAATGCGCCGTAGTCGGCCATAACGACCACCTTGCCCTTGATCTTGTCGCCCACCTTGAGGTTGGGGTCCAGAGCCTCCCAGGGATGGGGAGTGAGCTGCTTCAGACCCAGAGCGATGCGCTTCTTCTCCTCGTCGAAGTCGATGATGACGACGTTGATCTTCTGGTCGAGCTCCACCACTTCGTGGGGATCGCTCACGCGGCCCCAGGAGAGGTCGGTGATGTGGATCAGGCCGTCCACGCCGCCCAGGTCGATGAAGACGCCGTAGTTCGTGATGTTCTTCACCACGCCCTCGAGCACCTGGCCCTTCTCCAGCTTGGAGATGATCTCCATGCGCTGCTTCTCGAGCTCGGCCTCGATGAGGGCCTTGTGGCTAACCACCACGTTGCGGTATTCCTGGTTGATCTTGACGATCTTGAACTCCATGGTCTTGCCCACGAAGATATCGTAGTCGCGGATGGGCTTCACGTCAATCTGGCTGCCGGGCAGGAAGGCCTCGATGCCGAAGACGTCTACGATCATGCCGCCCTTGGTGCGACACTTGATGTAGCCCTTGATGATTTCCTCTGACTCGAGGGCCTGGTTGACGCGATCCCAGCTGCGGCTGGCGCGTGCCTTGCGGTGAGAGAGAATCAGCTGACCTTTCTTGTCCTCCTGATTTTCGATGTACACCTCCACCTTGTCGCCCACCTTGAGGTCGGGGTTGTAGCGGAATTCGCTCATGGGGATGATGCCGTCGCTCTTGTAGCCGATGTTCACCACCACTTCGCGCTTGTTCATAGCGATGACGGTGCCGTCCACTACGTCGTGCTCACCGACGTTGTTCATTGATTTGTTGTAAGCCTCTTCCTGAGTCTCACGGCTCTGCTCTGAGGCGACGCTCCCGTTCTCGTAGGCTTCCCAGTCGAAGTCTGCGTTGGGGGCAATGTTCTTGTAATCTGCCATAATTGGTACAGACAATGTTGTTAAAGGGTTAATAAATGAAGTTAATTAAGTCTCTTTGCTCTGTTCAGTCACAGATGCGGGCGCAAAGTTACGACATTTTCTCCGTCCGGCAAAAATATTTTTTGGAAAAAGAGTCTTAAATTGCAATTTTTAAAGCTAATGTGCCCGTATGCGCGCCCGACGCGGTCTGCCGCCACCCCGGGCCCGGTTCCGGTGGGGGAGGCGCCGTCGGGACTTTTGTCTCATCTGTGTATTTTTTCGTTTTTGTCATATTGACGAAGCAAGGGTTGGGGGAATCTGTATAAGTGCTTGTTAATAAGTATCGTTGTTTTGTCATATTGTCGCCAAAATAATCAGATTTTTATTGATTGTGTTTGTGTTTGTCATAATTTTGCATATATTTGCAGCGCAAACTACGCTAAAAGGGATGAAAAAAGGCCACGATAAGGAGTTCTCCAAACGCGAGCAGGATCTCGTCGAAAAGATAAAAAAGGAAGGTGTGATGGTGGTGCGCGGTGACGCTCTGCTGCCCATCGATCCCGATCCCCATCTCTCGCAGGTTATTATCATTTCACTTTGTCTTCAGGGCTCGCTCCAGGTGCGCTACGACATGTTGCCGATGGAGTTCAGCGAGCACGATATGACGGTGGTGATGCCCGACCACATGCTGGCGCGCATCAGTCAGACGCCAGACTATCGCTGCGTACACGTGCTGGTGTCGAGGTCGTTCTTCAACGAGATTCGTTTCCGCAATCCCTATCATTTTCATCTTCAGTATCATCGCACGCCGAACATCCATCTCGACGACGAGCATTTTTCGCTGATGAAGCATCTCATCTCCGTCCTTGAAACGGCAACGAAGATGAAGGGCGAAAAGCGCAATGAGATGTGCGCCGCCGTGCTGGATCTCATGGGCGAGTTTATGCTGGAATTCCGCCGCAGAGCGGGCCTTTCTCCCGATGCGCAGGCGCCGAGCATGAAGCTGTTCGACCGTTTCTACGAAGCCGTCGCCGCGCACTACCGGGAGAGCCACGAGGTGCAGTTCTACGCCAATCTCTTCTGCGTCTCGCCCAAGTATTTCAGCACGGTGATCCGTCAGGCCACAGGCGCCACGCCCAGCGAGTGGATTGCGCGCTTTGTGGTGGTCAAAGCCAAACTGCTCATGCGCACCACCGATCTTTCCATGCTGCGCATCAGCCAGGAGCTCGGTTTCCCCGACCAGACCTCATTCACGCGCTACTTCAAGGCCAATACGGGCTATCCTCCGACGGCCTATCGCACGAAGCGCTGCGAATGAAGCGCTTACGGAATGAGCACCTTACGCACTTCTTTTCCTTCTTTGACGATGTAGAGGCCGCTCTTTCGGGCAGCGGTGCGGCGTCCCTCGAGGTCGAGGACGATGCGCTCCCCGCCCTCTGCTGAAGCGGCTTTCAGGGCATCGATGTCGGCGTGCTGCTCGGTGTCGGCGTCGGTGAAGTTGCGCGAGCCGCCCGTCAGGCTGATGTCGCCGTCGGCCTTGATGGCCTTGCCGCTGCAGCCGTAGACCTCCAGCGTGCCGCCTTCCTGATAGAAGTTGCCGCTGTCCTCGTCCTCATGTCCGGCGGTGGGGCCGGTGGATTCGGTGCCGTCCAGCTCCACCTGCATGGCGTCGTCGCCGCACGAGGTGACGGTCACCGTGCCGCTCTCCACGAGCATGTAGTTCTTGCAGTGGATGCCGTCTTTGGGGGCGTTGTAGATGTTGAGCGAAAGGTTCTTAACTTCCAGATATTCTTTGCTGTACACACCGTGTCTGGAGCTGGCCCAGACGTTGAGTGTGCCCTTGCCTTTGAACTTCAGATGGCCCTTGCAGTGGAGGCATCCGTTGTAGTCCTCGTTGGCGCCGTCGGTGAGTGTGTTGGTCTTGCCTTTCTTGGCGCTGACGGCCACGCGTTTGCCGTTTTGCAGGTTGAGGGCGGGTCCGGAGGGGTTGGTGATGTTCAGGCCGTTGAGCTCCACGGTGCATTTGTAGGCGCCCTCGAGGTAGAACTCGCCGTCGTCGCTGACGCCGCTGAGCACGTAGAAGATCTCGCCGTCGGGGTTGTCGGTGGTGGGGTCGATGCCGGCAAACGAGTCGCTCTGCTTGAGCTTCACATGGGCGCTCTCGCCGCTCTCTACGGTGACGTAGGGGGCGATGTTGGCGGCGATGCTCACGGAGGCCGATGTGCCGCTGTAGAGGATTTCCACGGTGTTGTCGTCCTGTGCGTTGCCTTTGGCGGCGAACATTGTTGCAAAAACGGAGAGCAGGAGTAGTGTTTTCTTCATAGTTTTAGTATGTTGATGCGTATTTTTCGGGAGCAAAGTTACGAAAAATACTTGAAAGTTGAAAGTTGAAAGTTGAAAGTTTTTCGCTTATCGATCGAAAAACTTCACTTGTCTGCACAAATTTTTTCTTGCTCGTAGTGTTCTCAAACTGTTCTCAAACTGTTCTCAGACTGTTCTCAGACTGTTCTCAGACTGTTCGCGGCATGCCGTAGACATTACTCACGCTCGGCAGAGCACAAACGAGCTTGGCTCTGCGTCAATGGTCTTTGCACCCCCTTCGGTCTTGCCCTCCGTCGCGAGTGGGGACTCGCTCCCCTTTGTGGGGCCGCAGCCACATTCAGTGGCCGCTCTAAAGACCCCAGTCGCCCCGTTATCGGGGGACGGAAACGCTTACTCGTAATGTTCAAAATTGAATAATTTCCCCGTGTTTTAGGGCGGTTTTGGTGAGATTTGGATGAAAGCAGGAAAAGACACACATCAAAACATGTGGTCATTTGGTCAAGGTCATTTGGTCATTTTCGATTCGGGAATGCGGTTATTTGCTCACTATATATAAATAAGATATTTATATTATAGTGGCGGTTTTGACAACATCTGTTTTCGATTTTGACAAATGACCAAATGACCAAATGACCACCCTCTCAAAAAAAATTGAAAAAAGTTGCTCAAAAATTTTAAACCGCAACGCCAATGTTGTATCTTTGCGGCGTCAATCCAATGACAGCGATCCTTGACTTTTTGCTACAACAATTTTCAGTTCTCAATTAATTTTCGTACCTTTGCGGCCGCAAAGACAACGAAAAGCATGAGTAAGACCCGATATACCGCCGTCATTTGGGACCTGGACGGCACGCTGCTCGACACGCTCGAGGACCTCTGCCTCGCAGTGAACCACGCCCTGCGCACATTCGGCGAGCCCGAGCGGCCGGTGGCAGACATACGGCTCTTTGCCGGCAACGGCGTGCGCCGCCTCGTGGCGCTCTCGACGCCGGGCGGAGAGGAGCATCCCCGCTTCGAGGACATCTTCAGCTGCTTCAAGCAGTACTACGTGGAGCACTGCGGCGACCACACGGGGCTCTATCCCGGTATGAAGGACACGCTCAGGGCGCTGCATGCCAAAGGCTACCGCATGGCCGTGGTGAGCAACAAGCTGCAGGCCGGCGTGGACGAGCTCTACCGCGAGCACTTCAGCGACACTGTGGAGCTGGCCGTGGGCGAGCGTCCGGGCGTGCCCCGCAAGCCGGCGCCGGATATGGTACTGGGAGCGCTGCGCGAGATGGGGGTGAAGCCCTCGGAGGCCGTCTACATCGGCGACTCGGAGGTGGATCTGGCCACAGCGCGCAACGCCGGGCTCGACTGCATCACCGTGCTCTGGGGCTTTCGCGACCGCGAATGGCTCGAAAAGCAAGGCGCCCGGACCTTTGCCGGGCGCCCTGAGGATATCGTCAGACTGCTGACGCAGGATTAGCGCAGATCGACCACTTCGGCCGTGGGGTAGTCGGCCTGCTTGAAGCGGAAGTCCTCGTCGCTGAAGTTCTGCTTCACGGCGTATTCGTAGATGGCGAAGCGCGTCCAGTTGCCGTCGTTGCGGGCGCGCAGACACATCGGGGTGTAGTCCTCCTCGGCGATGTCAATCACCACGCGCTCGGGGCGCGAAGCCGACGAGACGGCCGTCATCGTGATCTCCCACACCTTCTGTCCGCGCAGCTTGCTGCGCTTCATGGAGAGCTTGTAGCCCTTCTTGTAGGCGCCCAGCAGGGCGGCGGGCGACGACTTGCGCAGCTCCGTCTGCGTGGGGGTCGTCACGTTGACCTCGTTGCTGCTCTTGAGCCAGGTCCACTGCGTCTGGCCGTCGTACCAGGTGATGTGCTCCGGCGTGGTGAGCGTGTATTTCTCGCCCTTCATCGTGAGATGTCCGTGGGTGGTGCCGGCCTCCTTGGTGCCTTCAAACTGGGTGATGGTGAACTGGCCGCGCACGCCGCCGGAGTTTTCCAGCTTGCTGACGGCGGCATCGAGCACAGCCTTCGGGTCTTCCTTGGCCGGAAGTGCGGCGGCAAGGGAGAGCGCCGCCAAGAGAAAGAGATGACGTAGATGCATCGTTATAAATAGGGATTAAGCGTTCTTCATATTGTCGAGGCGGAACTGCAGGTCCTCGTCCGACATGCACAGCACCTCGCGCGGCTTGCTGCCGTGAGCGGGCCCTACGATGCCGGCCACCTCCAGCTGGTCCATCAGACGTCCTGCGCGGTTGTAGCCGATGGCAAACTTGCGCTGGATCATGCTCGTGGAGCCCTGCTGCGTCTGCACCACAAGGCGGGCCACCTCCTCAAACATCGGGTCGAGATGGCTGATGTCCACATCGGGTCCCTCGCCGTCGTCGCCCTCCATGGGCACGTCGGGCAGAGGATAGGGGCGCTGGTAGCCCTGCTGGCCGGCGATGAAGCGTGCGATGCGCTCCACCTCGGGCGTGTCGACAAAGGCACACTGCACACGCACGGGGTCGCTGCCCGTGAGGTAGAGCATGTCGCCCTTGCCCACCAGCTGGTTGGCGCCCGGGCGGTCGAGAATGGTGCGCGAGTCGATCATCTGCGACACCTTGAAAGCCATACGGGCGGGGAAGTTGGCCTTGATGGTGCCCGTGATGATGTTGGTGGTGGGGCGCTGCGTGGCGATAATCATGTGGATGCCGACGGCGCGCGCCAGCTGTGCGATGCGGCAGATGGGCAGCTCGATCTCCTTGCCGGCCGTCATGATGAGGTCGCCGAACTCGTCGATGACCACCACGATGTAGGGCAGGAAGCGATGACCCTCCGTAGGCAGCAGTTTGCGGGCCTTGAACTTCTCGTTGTATTCCTTGAGGTTGCGTACGGCAGCGCTCTTAAGCAGCAGATAGCGGTTGTCCATCTCCACACAGAGGCTCTTGAGCGTGCGCACCACCTTTTGCGTGTCGGTGATGATGGCTTCCTCGTCGTCTTCGGTGCCTTCCACCTGTGCCAGGAAGTGGTTGACGATGGGGGCGTAGACGGAGAACTCCACCTTCTTGGGGTCGACCATGACGAGCTTGAGCTCGGCGGGGTGCTTCTTGTAGAGCAGCGAGGTGATGATGGCGTTGAGGCCGACACTCTTACCCTGACCCGTAGCGCCGGCCACCAGCAGGTGGGGCATCTTGGCCAGGTCGGCCATGTAGATCTCGTTGGTGATCGTCTTGCCGAGCGCCATGGGCAGCTCGAAGGTGCTCTCCTGGAACTTGCGCGAGTTGAGGATGCTCTCCATCGACACCATCTGAGGCTTGGCGTTGGGCACTTCGATGCCGATGGTGCCCTTGCCGGGAATGGGCGCAATGATGCGGATGCCCAGCGCTGAGAGGTTGAGGGCGATGTCGTCCTCCAGATTGCGTATCTTGGAGATGCGCACGCCGGCCGCCGGGGTGATCTCGTAGAGCGTGATGGTGGGGCCCACGGTGGCCTTGATGCTGGAGATCTTCACGCCGAAGTCCTGCAAGACGCGAATGATGCGATCCTTGTTCTGCTGCTGCTCCTCCATGTCGATGCCCACATTCTCCGTCTTGTGGTGGTCGAGCAGGTCGATGGTGGGGTAGTGGTAGTTGGACAGGTCGAGCTTCGGGTCGTAGGGCTCCAGAGCGCCGTATTTGTCGGGTTCGGCCTTCTCTTCCTCCGAACCCTTGCGGACGGAGAATTCGGCCTCGCCGCTTTCCTCCTTTTTTTCCTTCCCGGCGGCAAGGGTTTCCAGATGCTCCTGCTCCAGCGTCTCGTAGTTGATCTCCAGAGGGACTGCGGACTCTCCGGCGGGCTTTTCTTCCTCAGTGGGCACGGAGAAGTCGATGACGGTGGAGTGCTGGTCGGTGAGGGGCGTCACGGCGCTGTCATCGCGGTCGTAGTCGCCCTCTTCTCTTTCCTCCGGCTCTTCACCCTCGTGATGGCGCAGCCCGTGAATGAGGTCCTTGGGGTGCATCATCTGGCGGATGAGTTCGATGGTCTCGTCGGAGAGATAAATAAGGTAGGCGATGAGTGCGGCGATAAGGATGAGCCAAGTGCCCATCGTGCCGATGTTTTCCTGCAGGATAAGAATTTCCTGATGGCCGATGTTGCCCCCGATGTTGACGGCGCTGTTCATGTCGTTGAGCAGGTCGCGGAAGATGAGGTCGCCGAAGGCCGACACCAACAGCAGGAGGGCGGTGCAGTTGATGAACCACTTCCACAGACGCACCTTGTAGATGCGCATGATGCGCAGCGAAGCGGCCACGAGGAAGAGGGGGATGAAGAGGCTGGCGATGCCGAAGCACTGCTCCACGAAGAACTTGGAGGTGAACATGCCGGCGGTACCCATCCAGTTGTTGGCGCGGTCGCCTGACTGCCAGCTCTGATCCATGCCTCCGGTGAAGATGTGGGAGACGATGGAGAGCAGTGTGAAGACTGACACGATGAAGAGCACGCCGCCCAAGCCGAAACGCAGCTTGTCGTTGCGCTTGAGTGCCTCTTCGGGCGTCACCTCCGCGCCGGTCGAAAAGAGCTCGCGGAAGAAGGTCCGCCAGGAGCGGCGGGGGGTGCTTCCTTCGTCCTTCTTTTTTTTGTTTTTATCTGATTTTGGATTGGCCATAAGTCTGTATGTACAATAATTCGGGCACAAATTTATTAAAAAATATTCAAATGGAGAAAATCACAGGCGGGGCGTTTGCGGACTTTCAACATTTTTTAGTAATTTTGTGGCGTGAAAAGCCTTTATTCACATTACGACAAGACTAAAATCAACGATTTGCCCCGAGTGAATTTCCCGGGGCGCATTGTGGTGGTCAACGGAGAGGCGGAGGCCGAGCGTGCGGTGGACTACCTGATGCGTCAGGACATCATCGGCCTGGACACGGAGACGAAGCCCAACTTCAAGAAGGGCGGCATGAACGCCGTAGCGCTGCTGCAGATCTCGAGCCGCGAGGTGTGTTTCCTCTTCCGCCTGTGTCAGATGGGGCTGCCCGACTGTCTCGTCAAGTTGTTGGAGGACCGCAGCCAGCTCAAGGTAGCACTCTCGTGGACTGACGACATACACCAGCTCCACCGCCGGCGCGATTTCCTGCCCGGACGCTTTTTCGAGTTGCAGCGCTACGTGCAGGCCATCGGCATAGAAGACCTCTCGCTGCAGAAGCTCTACGCCAACGTCTTCGGCGAGAAAATCAGCAAGACGCAACAGCTCTCCAACTGGGAGGCGCCGTCGCTCACGCAGGCTCAGAAACTCTACGCCGCCACCGATGCATGGGCCTGCATCAGACTGTATGAAGAACTCAAGAGACTTCAGCATGAAGGATTTGAAATTATATCTGAAGAGGGGTAAGGAGGAAAGCCTCGGACGCTTCCATCCCTGGGTGTTCTCCGGCGCCGTGCAGCGCATGGAGGGCGAGCCCGAAGAGGGCGACGTCGTCTCCGTCTACACCGCCGACGGCAGCTATGTGGCCAAGGGACACTGGCAGGTGGGCAGCATCGCCCTGCGCGTGCTGACTTTCGGCAGCGAGGCCATCGACGCCCGTTTTTGGGAAGAGCGCCTGCGTGCCGCATGGAACGTGAGGGAGGCCATCGGTGTGGTGAGGAGCGACAACGACGTGTATCGTCTGGTGCACGGCGAAGGCGACTTCCTGCCCGGCCTGGTCATCGACCTCTACGGCGAGCTGGCGGTGGTGCAGGCCCACAGCGTCGGGATGCACCGCGACCGCATGGCGATCACCGAGGCTCTGGTGCGCGTGATGAACGGGCGCCTCAAAGCCGTCTACTATAAGAGCGAGACCACGCTGCCCTTTAAGGCCGACCTGCATCAGGAGAACGGATTCCTCTGGGTGGAGGGCGAGGAGGATCCGAACCGGGCCGGTGCGGAGATTCCCATTGATAAAAAAGGACACGTGGCGAGGGAGAACGGTCTCCGCTTCCGCATCGACTGGTATCACGGACAGAAGACCGGCTTCTTCGTGGATCAGCGCGACAACAGAGCGCTGGTGGAGCGCTATGCCAAAGGCCGCAAGGTGCTCAACATGTTCTGCTACACGGGCGGCTTTTCCGTCTACGCTATGCGGGGCGGTGCCACACTGGTCCATAGCGTGGATTCTTCGGCCAAAGCCGTCGAGCTGGCCAGTGCCAACGTGGCGCTGAACTTTCCCGGAGACGGCCGCCACGAGGCGTTCGCCCGGGATGCGTTTGACTTCCTGGACGGCATGCAGGAGAGCTACGATCTGGTGATTCTCGATCCGCCGGCGTTCGCCAAGCACAAGGACGCTCTGGTGCGCGCCCTCAAGGGCTACACCAAGCTCAATGCACGCGCCATGAGCAAGATGCCCTCCGGGAGCATACTCTTCACCTTCTCCTGCTCGCAGGCCGTCAGCAAGGAGCAGTTCCGCACCGCCGTGTTCACCGCCGCCGCCATCACCAGGCGCAAGGTGCGCATCCTGCATCAGCTGCATCAGCCGGCCGACCATCCCGTCAACATCTACCACCCCGAGGGTGAATACCTTAAGGGTTTGGTGCTCTACGTAGAATAAGGAAAAGGAAGATGAAGGAAGAGCGTTATTTCTACGACCCGCAGCTCAAGGGTGAGTTGCCCGAAGAGGAAGCCCGGCACGCCGTGCGGGTGCTCCGGATGGGCGAGGGTGACGAAATCTTCCTGATGGACGGGCGGGGGTCGTTTCACCGCGCCGTCATCACCACAGCGGCCAACCACCACTGTCTCTATCGTATCGTCGAATCTTTGCCCCAGGAGCCTCTGTGGCACGGACATCTGCATCTGGCCATTGCGCCTACGAAGATGAACGAGCGCATGGAGTGGATGGTGGAGAAGGCGGTCGAAATAGGCGTGGACGAAATCACGTTCATCCACACGGACAACTCGGAGCGTCACGACATCAAGCTGGACCGCCTGCGCCGCATTGTGCTCTCGGCCGTGAAGCAGTCGAGGAAGGCGTGGGTGCCCGAACTTAAAGGAATGACGCCCTTCAAGAGCCTCATAGGAAGTATCGGGGAGGAGACCAGAACTTATATTTGTCACTGCCACGAAGGCCGGAAGGCGCATATGGACGACGTGCTCCGCAAGGCGGGTCCGCACGAAGGTGAGACGCTGGTGATGGTTGGGCCGGAAGGCGACTTCTCCCGCGAAGAAGTGGAGGAGGCTCTCGGAGCGGGTGCGGTACCCGTCTCTTTGGGTGGCAGCAGACTGAGAACGGAAACGGCCGGACTGGTCGCCGCGCATATCATGCATTTAAACAACGAAATACGTCATGCGTAAAGCAAAAGGAAGAAAATTCTACGTGGTGCTGGGTCTGGTGGTGGTTGCCGCCTTCGGCATTGTCTTATATCTGAACCTGCGTCCGGACAACGGATACCGCAGCGCCATTCCCCGCGATGCCAAAGCCGTGATGGTGCTTGATTTTACGCAGACGGCGCAGAATCTCGGGTTCACTGTCAAGGATCTGATGCTGCACTACAACAAGATGTCGAACACCGGCGTGGATTTCACAAAGCCGCTCTACGGTTTTGTGGCTCAAAACGGCAACATGGGTCTGGTGGCGTCGGTGGCCAATGCGGAGCAGCTGGACGAGAACCTGCGCAGCATGGGTTTTGAGACGGAGACGCGCCGTGGGCTGATTTGGTGTGTCATCGGCAACTTCGTGATGTCGCACGACGACGAGAAAGTGCTGGTGATGGGGCCGACAACCATCAATATGTCGCAGGATCTCTATGAGCAGATGGCCGAGCTCATGATACAGGGCAGCAGCGAGAGTGACATCCTCGTTTCTCTGGATGAGCAGCCGGGCGAGATCAAACTCTACACACATGCCGATGTGTTGCCCGAGAGCGTCACGGAGCAAATCGCGATGCATCTGCCCGAAGGCGCCGATCTCTCCAAAGTCGAGGTGAAGGCTGCTGTCGGGGTGACCAACAAGAAGGTGACGTTCGAAGCCAATCTGGACTTTGCGGATGACCGCTTGCGGGACTATTTTGTGGAATTCAACAAGAGTTTCCATCCCATCAACGGACGTCTGTTGAATCTGGCGCCGGCGGATCCCGTATTCTGGGCTTGCGCCAATATCGAAGGCGATCACCACCTGGAGCTGATGCGCCACTACAAGAGGCTTCGTCCCATGCTGGCGGCGCTCAATACACAGCTGGATGCCGATCAGATCATCAATGCCATAGAGGGCGACGTGAGTGTGAGCATCCCCATTCTCTCTCTCAACAAGCTGCACGCTCTTGTGCTGGCAGAACTGAAGAATACGGAGTTCTCGGAAGAGGCTATGCTGGAGTGGAAGGGTGAAGAGTGGCAGTCGGGCATCTGCCGGAATGCAGACCGCAGGGGCGGGCGTCTTTATTTTGTGAGCAACGACGCCGCTTTGGCCTCCAAGGCCGGATCGCTGGGCAGCAGCGTGGCCTATCAGCAGCTGAAGGATGAGATTGTGGGCTGTGTGTTCTTCGCCTCGATCAATCTCTCCAAAATGCTCTATGCCGTGACGCCCTACGCCATGATGTTTTCTTCCAGCCCCAAGCTCTACGAGACGCTGGACGCGCTGGACAGGCTGAACATCAAGATGAAGGACTGCACGCACTTCAACATCGAGCTCAACCTGAAAAAGGATATCAGAAGGCTGGTGCTCTGAAGTCTTAGCCTACGAGCTGCAGTTCGTGCTCGGCCACCAGCTTGCGCAGATTGATGAGGGCGTAGCGGATGCGGCCCAAAGCGGTGTTGATGCTGATGCCTAGAATCTCAGCGATTTCCTTGAAAGGCAGGTCCTCCACGAAACGCAGTCGGATGATTTCCTGCTGATTCTTGGGCAGAAGGGCAATGAGACCGTTGAGCGTGGTGCTGAGCGCCTTGCGGCTGAAGCTGTCTTCCACGGTGTTTTCCGAAAGTGCCAGATTGTTGTAGAGGAAATCGGCCTTGTCGTCGGATACCGGTGTGGCGCCGTGATTGCGGCGTGAGCCGTCCACTACGAGATTGTGGGCCACACGCATCAGCCATGCGGAGAATTTGCCCGTTTGCTGATATTGGTGGGTGCGGATGGCGACGATGGCTTTGGTGAACGTCTCCTGAAAGATGTCGTTCGCCTGATCCTGATTGCCGCCGGTGAGGCGAAGGATATAACTGAAAACAACCTGCTGATTGCGTTCCAAAAGAACATCAAAAGCTTCGTCGTTACCTTGCTCGTACAGCGTGATCAACTGGTGATCCGTCTGTTCCTTAAAGTTACTCATGTCTGTTTTACTGAGTGTTGGTTCGGAGTAAGGCTGTTTCGATAGGCTTTATGTGTTTTTTAGGTTTGCGAGTGCAAAAGTATAAAAAATGTATGATGTAGGGCATTTGCGACGGACTTTTTTTGCGAAATGATGTTTTTTTTGTAATTTTGTGCCCGAAATGGAGCAAATTCTTAACCTTGAAGGCCGAAAAAAGTGGTTTTCGCTCATCGAAAATGCCCGTAAAGTGCTTTGTGTGGGTCACGTGAACCCCGACGGAGACGCTTTGGGCAGCACGCTGATGATGATGAAATGGTTGCAGCGCAAGGGTAAAGAGGCCCATGTGGTGATGCCCAATCACTATCCCGACTTTTTGGCCGCAGTGCCCGGTGCTTCGGAGATTGTCACCTACGACGTGAATCCCGGCAGGGTGGAGGAGTTGGTGCATGAGGCGGATCTCATCATCTGCTGCGATCACGGCAACCGGGAGCGCACCCGGGATCTGGCGCCAGTGTTGGAGAAGAATCTTTGCGCCCGCATCATGATAGACCATCATCTGGGGCCGGAGGATTATTGTGACCTGGTGCTTTCCCGACCCGAGATGTGTGCCACCTGCGAGCTGCTCTGCCATCTGATGACGGAGCTCGGCGAAATGGAGAACCTGACGCAGGAGGAGGCTGAATGTCTTTATTGCGGCATGATGACCGACACGGGAGCCTTCACCTACAACTCCAACCGCGCGGCGGTGTACGACTGTGTGAGCCGGCTGATGGAGCGCGGTGTGGACAAGGATATGCTCTACAGGAAGATTTTTTGGACGATGACGCCACAGCGACTGCGCCTGCAGGGTTATCTGCTCTATACGAAGATGCAATTGATACCCGGAACGCACGCAGCCTACATGACGCTCACCAACAAGGAGCGCCGTCTGCTCGGTACGAAAAACGGAGATACGGAGGGCATCGTCAATCTGCCTTTGCAAATCAGCGGTATGAAGCTGACTTGCCTGATGAGCCAGGACACCGAGCACCCCGAGCAGTACAGAATCTCCCTGCGCAGCGTGGATGACTTCCCGTGCAACAGGCTCTCGGCCGACTTCTTTGACGGCGGCGGACACAAAAATGCTGCCGGCGGCAGATTCACCGGTAGTGAGGAGGAGGCAATCGAACAATTTAAAAAGGCTGTGAAGGCCTACGAACACCTATTGAGATGAAACAGACAATAATGATAACTGCAGCGCTCTTGCTGACATGGATGTGTTGTGCATGCAGCGGCGAAGAGACCTACGCGAAGCAGAAGCAAAAGGAAAAGGAGACAATCGATGCGTTTCTTGAGCGGGAATTCGTCGTGCGTTCTTCGGACGGCACGGAGTTGATACGTATGTCCAAGGTTCAGGTCATCAGCGAAGCGCAGTTCGTGGCTCAGGACAGCACGACGGATGTCAGTCAAAACCAATATGTGAGGATGTCGGCTTCGGGTGTCTATATGCAGATTCTGAACAAAGGTGTAGGTGATTATCTGAAGAACGGCGAAAGCGAGCGTCTGGCCTGTCGCTTCCTCGAGTACAATATATCGGCCGACAGTGTGCAGACAAGCAACTGGGGCAATCCCTATGTGACCAATCCGGAGATGATTGACGTCAGCAACGATTCCGGTACGTTCACGGCTACGTTTGCCACCGATGTCTATTGGGGCAGCACGTTCAACAATGTGTATGGCAGCACCAGTGTGCCTTCAGGCTGGATTCTGGCGATGAGATACGTCCGTCTGGGCAATGCTCAGAGACTGGGCGGCAAACCGGCGCATGTGCGTCTGATCGTGCCTCACAGTGCCGGACAGGCTAACGCCATGCAGAATGTCTATGCCTGCTTCTACGATCTCACTTTTGAAGAAGAGTATAAGTGATATATCTGCATGTTCCCTTCTGTAAGTCGCGGTGTGTCTACTGCGACTTTTTTTCTACCACAAACGGCCCCGCGTGGCACGAGCGCTATATGGAGGCGGTGTTGTGTGAGGCGGAGCAGAGAAGGGATGAACTCGGGCGTGCGCGTGCGGACACGATATATATAGGTGGCGGCACACCCAGTCAGTTGCCGCCGGCTATGCTGCAGCGCTTTTTCGAAAAACTCGATGCCTTGTGCGGACTCACCTCTTTGCTGGAATGCACCGTAGAGGCCAACCCCGACGATGTGACGCCGGAGTGGGTGAGGGCGCTGAAGGATACGCCTGTCAACCGGGTGAGCATGGGGGTGCAGAGTCTCGACGACGGCGTGCTGAGATTTCTGGGCCGGAGGCACACGGCGAAGCAGGCTCTGGAAGCTTTGGATCTGTTGCGAACGGCAGGATTTGAGAACATTAGTTTGGATTTAATGTTTGGGCTTCCAGGGCAGAATATCAGTCAGTGGGATGGAAATGTTAAAGCAATACTTGAAGTGTCGGCTCCTCACCTCAGCGCCTATGCTCTGCAGTTGGAGGAGGGGACTGTGTTGGCCAAACGGCTCGCGCAGGACAAGACTTTGACGCTGCCTTCGGACGATGAAGTGGCCGAGATGTACGACCTTTTGGTACGGGCGGTGCGCAATGCCGGTATGGAGCACTACGAGATCAGCAATTTCGCCAAACCCGGATATCGGGCGCAGCACAACAGCGGCTATTGGAAGGGCTTGCCTTACGTCGGGCTCGGACCCGGAGCACATTCCTTCGACGGTGCCTTCCGCCGGCGTTGGAACCTCGGTTCGCTCGAAGCCTATTGCAATGCTCCCTCGGCGCCGTTTGAGGAAGAGGTTCTTACGGAGGACGAGCGCTACAATGAGACGGTCATGACCCGACTGAGGACATCGGACGGCTTGAATCTTGCCGAGTTGGACGAAAAACGTCGGAATGACACTCTGAAAACGGCAAAACCGCACCTGAAACGCGGAATGATGACACTCGAAGAGGGTGTTTTGAGGCTCTCGGAGCAAGGTTTTTTTGTTTCAAATGACATAATCAGCGATTTCATGCTCTAAAACATATAATTTGTCGAATGCGTTTTCGTGAAAAAATCGTATCTTTCGGCCGAATTTGTCAAATCTAACACACATGAAAACGTATCAGACTCATGAAATTAAAAACATTGCCCTGCTTGGCAATGACGGTAGTGGTAAGACAACACTCACGGAAAGCCTGCTTTTCGAAGCAGGTATCATCAAGCGTCGCGGACGCATCACCCAGCACAACACAGTCTCCGATTATTTCCCTGTAGAGCAGGAGTACGGCTACAGCGTGTTCTCCACCGTATATCATGTGGAGTGGAACGGCAAGAAGCTGAATATCATCGACTGCCCGGGCAGTGACGACTTTGTCGGCAGTGCTCTGACCGCCTTGAATGTGACTGATACCTGCGTGCTGCTGCTCAAGGGCGCCAACGGCGTTGAAGTGGGCACGCAGAATCATTTCAGATATGCCGAAAAGCTGAAGAAGCCCGTCATCTTCCTGGTGAATCAGCTGGACGACGAAAACTGCGACTTCGACCATATTGTCAACCAGTTGCGCGAAATCTACGGCAACAAGGTGGTGCCCGTGCAGTATCCCGTCAAGACGGGTCCCGACTTCAACTGTCTGATCGACGTGCTGCTCATGAAGAAGTATTCATGGGGTCCGGAAGGCGGTGCGCCCACCATCGAGGAAATCCCCGATTCGGAGAAGGATAAGGCAATGGAGATGCACAAAGCCCTTGTGGAGGCTGCTGCGGAGAACGATGAAACGCTGATGGAGAAGTTCTTCGAGAGCGAGACGCTCACCGAGGACGAAATGCGTGAGGGCATCCGTAAGGGTCTGGCTGCCAGAGGCATGTTCCCCGTATTCTGTGTCTGTGCCGTGAAGGATATGGGCGTGCGCCGACTGATGGAGTTCCTGGGCAACGTGGTGCCTTTTGTGGACGAAATGCCCAGAGTGCACAATACACGCGGCGAGGAGGTGGTGCCTTCTGCCGACGGTCCGACGAGCCTCTATTTCTTTAAGACGGCTGTGGAGCCTCATATCGGAGAAGTGCAGTATTTCAAGGTGATGTCCGGTCGTGTGAAGGAGGGCGACGATCTGCAGAACGCCGATCGCGGCAGCCGCGAACGTATCGGCAGCCTCTTCTGCTGTGCAGGCGCCACACGCATCAAGGTGGACGAGCTGGTGGCCGGCGATATCGGCTGCACCGTGAAGCTGAAAGACGTGAAGACCGGCAACACGCTGAACGACAAGAACTGTGAGAATCGCTTCAATTTCATCAAATATCCCAATGCCAAATACAGTCGCGCCATCCGTGCGGTCAACGAGAGCGAGACGGAGAAGATGATGAATGCGCTGCAGAAGATGCGTGAGGAGGATCCGACGTGGCAGGTGGAGCAGTCGAAGGAGCTGCGCCAGATCATTGTTCACGGACAGGGAGAGTTCCATCTGCGCACGCTCAAGTGGCGTATGGAGAACAACGAGAAGATTCAGATTGCCTTCGACGAGCCGAAGATTCCTTACCGTGAGACCATCACGAAGGCGGCCCGTGCGGACTATCGCCACAAGAAGCAGTCGGGCGGTGCCGGACAGTTCGGTGAGGTGCATCTCATCGTGGAGCCTTATTACGAAGGCATGCCCGATCCGGAAGTGTACAAGTTCGGCAATCAGGAATTCCGCGTCAACGCCAAGAGCACTGAGGTTGTGGATCTGGAGTGGGGCGGCAAGCTCGTCTTCATCAACAGCGTTGTGGGCGGTGCTATCGACGCCCGCTTCATGCCGGCCATTCTCAAGGGCGTGATGCAGCGTATGGAGCAGGGCCCGTTGACGGGTTCCTATGCACGCGACGTGCGTGTCATTGTTTACGACGGCAAGATGCACCCCGTGGATTCCAACGAGTTAAGCTTTATGCTGGCAGGCAGAAACGCCTTCTCACAGGCTTTCCGTGAGGCCGGTCCCAAGATTCTCGAGCCGATTTACGACGTAGAGGTCTTTGTGCCGAGCGACAAGATGGGCGACGTGATGAGCGACCTTCAGGGGCGTCGTGCGATGATCACCGGCATGGAGAGCGAGAACGGATACGAGAAGCTGACTTGTAAGGCGCCTCTTGCGGAGATGTCTTCCTATTCGACGGCGCTGTCCAGCCTGACCGGCGGTCGTGCCAGCTTCATCACCAAGTTCGCCTCTTACGAACTTGTTCCCGGCGATGTGCAGCAGAAGTTGGTGGCTGCCTACAAGGGCACCGACGAAGATTGACGTTTCGTAAACTCGCAATTCGCAATATTGCTATAAAAAAGTTAAAAGCGGCCCTTTTTGGGGTCGCTTTTATCGTATAAGGTCAATAAAACTCTTATCTTTGCAGCATGAAACGTTGGTTGATTTGGACCATTAGCATCCTTATGGTGGCAAGCTTTCTGGTGCTGCTCTATTCGCAGTTCCGTTATGCCGAAGCGATGGTGCACATGCGCGTGGAGCAGTTCGACGCCAATGTGTTCCGTTCTTTGGATCAGGCCAGCCGCGATTTGGAGCGTGCGGAGACGATAGACTACCTTCAGGAGATTGACGACGAGAAGAGCATCGCCGATGATATCTTCCATATCGGGCCGATGCCGATGAGTTCGTCTTTCCAGAAGAAGGTGCGCAACGCTTATCTCTATGAGCAGGAGGTGCTCGGAGACGTCATTCTCCGAGTGCTCTATCAGGCCAGTGCGCTGCCGTTTCGCGAGCGCATTAACGTGAAGCGTATGGAGCAGTTTATTCGCACTTCGCTCGAGGGCAACGGCATCACGATGCCCTTTCATTTCATCGTGTACGACACGGAGGGCAGGGAAGTCTATCGCTGCGAGGATTACGACAGCGCCGGTGAGCAGTATGCTTACACTCAGACGCTCTTCCGCAATGATCCTTCCGGCAAGATGGGTGTGGTGCGCGTGCATTTTCCCGGCATGCAGCGCTATATTCTCGGTGCGGCCAACATGGTGGCTCCGGCGATCATCTTTACCGTCATTCTTCTGCTGACCTTCCTCTTTACGGTGTATCTCGTTGTGCGTCAGAAGCATATCACGGAGATGAAGAATGATTTTATTCACAATCTTACGCACGAATTCAAGACGCCGATCTCCACCATCAGCATTGCCGCGCAGATGCTCTCCGACAAGAGTCTGAAGAAGACGGAGGAGATGTACGAGCGCTTTGCCGGCGTCATCGTTTCCGAGACCAAGCGCCTGCGTTTCCAGGTGGAGAAAGTGTTGCAGATGTCGCTCTACGATTCCGGCAACATCGCTTTCAAGTGGCAGGAGCTCGACGCCAACGCACAGATTGACGGTGTGATAGAGACCTTCTCGCTGAAGGTGCGTCAGAACGGCGGCGAGATAGAGGCTCATCTGGACGCCGAAGAAGCAGAAGTTCGCGTGGACGAAATGCACTTCACGAACATTATATATAATCTGATGGACAATGCCGTGAAGTACAGCCGCGAGGGTGTGCCCCTGCATCTGACCGTCAAGACCTGGAACAAAGACCGTCATCTCATGATTTCCATCGGCGACAACGGTCTGGGCATCGCCAAGAGCGACCTGAAGAAGATCTTCGACAAGTTCTACCGCGTGCACACGGGCGACCGTCACAACGTGAAGGGCTTCGGTCTCGGTCTGGCCTACGTGCACAAGATGGTGCTGCTCTTCCAGGGCAACATTCATGCCACCAGCGAGCTGGGGAAGGGCACTGTGTTTACAATATCAATTCCGCTAATATCTAACGAATAAAATCAAAAGACTATGGAACAGAAACATCGTATTATGCTTTGTGAGGACGAGGAGAGTCTCGGCGTTTTGGTGCGTGAATATCTGCAGGCCAAGGGCTACGATGCAGATCTCTATCTGGACGGAGAGGCCGGTTACAGGGCTTTCACCACAAGCAGCTTCGATCTGTGTCTGCTGGACGTCATGATGCCCCGCATGGACGGATTCACGCTGGCTAAGGAGATCCGCATGATCAATCCCGACGTGCCCATCATCTTCCTGACGGCAAAGAATCTGAAAGAGGACATCCTCGAGGGCTTCAAGCTCGGTGCCGACGACTATCTGACCAAGCCTTTCTCCATGGATGAGCTGGTGTATCGCATCGAGGCCATCCTGCGTCGCGCAGGCGGCAAGCAGAACAAGCCCCAAAACATCTACCAGCTGGGTTCCTACACCTTCGACACACAGCGCCAGACGCTCACACGCGGCGAAACGCAGACGCGCCTGACCACTAAGGAGAGCGAGTTGCTCACGCTGTTGTGCATGCACGTAGGGGACATCCTGCAGCGAGAGGTTGCCCTGAAATCCATTTGGGTTGAAGACAACTACTTCAACGCCCGTTCAATGGATGTATATATCACGAAACTCCGCAAGCTGCTGAAGGACGACGACCGCATCCAGATCAACAACGTGCACGGTAAGGGCTATCGCCTTATTCTGCCGCCTTCTTGCTCAAAATAATGTGGGCGATGAGGCCGCCGATGATGCACACGAGTGCAAGGCCCTGCACCCAGTTGTAGTCAACCCAGTCCAGGAGATAGCTCAGAACCAAAACAAGTGTGCCGAAAACAATGGCGCAAACGCCGGCGTATTTAGTCATAGCAATATAGATTTTGATGTTTATTTCTTTGATTTCGGATACAAAATAAACAAAAAAGTATGATTTGAGCAACTTTTCGTCTCAGATTTTAGCTCTTTTGGTAATTTATTTCCGATAAATGGCGTGCGGTTGCGGGAAATTTCGTACCTTTGCAGCGCATTTTGCAAAATTATTACATTATTAACCCATTTTTAAGCGTATTATGAACCAATACGAAACCGTTTTCATTTTAACTCCCGTTTTGTCTGATGATCAGATGAAGGAAGCGGTAGAAAAGTTCAAGGGCGTTTTGACCAAGCTCGGTGCCGAGATTATCGGCGAGGAGAATTGGGGCCTGAAGAAGCTTGCCTATCCCATCCAGAAGAAGAGCACGGGCTTCTACCAGTTTATCGAGTTTAAGGCTGAGCCCGAGGCTATCAAGTCTCTGGAGATTGCTTACCGTCGTGATGAGAAGGTGCTCCGCTACCTCACCGTCAAGATGGAGAAGTATGCCGTTGAGTATGCAGAAAAGAGAAGAAACAACAAAAAGGAGGCTTAAGACATGGCACAGCAAACATCTGAAATCCGTTATCTGAACGCTCCCGCTATTGACGTCAAGAAGAAGAAGTATTGCCGTTTCAAGAAGAGTGGTATCAAGTATATTGACTACAAGGATCCTGAATTCCTGAAGAAGTTCCTGAACGAGCAGGGTAAGATTCTTCCCCGTCGCATCACCGGTACTTCTTTGAAGTTCCAACGCCGTGTGGCTCAGGCTGTAAAGCGTGCCCGCCACCTGGCTCTGTTGCCCTTCGTAACTGATTTGATGAAGTAAATTAAAAAGGAGGACGAATCATGGAAATTATTCTGAAAGAAGATATCATCGGTCTTGGTTTCAAGAACGACATCGTGAATGTAAAGGCCGGCTACGGTCGTAATTATCTGATTCCTTTCGGCAAGGGTGTCATCGCCAGCGAGAGCGCCAAGAAGCAGCTGGCCGAGGACCTCAAGCAGAAGGCTGTCAAGTTGGCCAAGATTAAGGCTGAGGCTGAAGCTCTTTGCGAGAAGCTCAACGCCGTTGCTCTGACCATCTCCACCAAGGTGAGCGCCACCGGCGTCATCTACGGCAGCGTCAACAGCCTCCACATTGCCGACGAGCTGCAGAAGCTCGGCTTCAACATCGACCGCAAGACTATCATTGTGAAGGATGTGAAGACCGTCGGCAGCTACGTGGCTCAGGTGAAGCTTCACAAGGAAGTGACCGCTCAGGTGCCCTTCACTGTGATTGCAGAGGGTGGTGTTCAGCCCGCTCCCGCAGCAGAGGAGGCAGCTCCCGCTCCCGAGGCAGAAGCTCCCGCAGAAGCAGCAGCAGAGTAAACACGTCACAGACGAAATAATATGGGAAGTCCCGTGTGCAGAATGCTGCATGCGGGACTTCTTGCTTAATATAAAAACCTTTGTATCATGAATAACGCAGCATTGGAAGAAGAAAAGCGCGGAGAAGGTCTCCGCAGATTGGTGGGAGCTGTAGCGGGTCCCCTGTGTGCAGTCTTGATTTGGCTCATGCCGATTGACGGGCTTTCGGAGCCGGCTCATCATCTTTTGGCGGTGATGTCGCTTGTGGCCATTTGGTGGATCACCGAGCCTGTGCCCATTCCCGTCACTTCGCTCCTGGGGCCGACGTTGTGCGTCCTTTTCGGCATTGCTTCCGTTGAAGATGCCTACAGTCACTTTGCCAACCCCATGATCTTCCTGTTTATGGGCGGCTTCCTTATCGCTAAAGGCATGATGGTCAACGGCTTGGATAAGCGTATTGCCTACGGCATCATGTCGATGAAGTGGGTGGGCGACTCGCCGAGGCGCATCTTCCTTGCCATCGGTCTGGCCTGTATTCTCTGTTCCGGATGGGTCAGCAACACGGCTACGGCGGCGATGATGTTTCCCATCTCCCTCGGTTTGTTGGAAGCCATTCGCGAGATGATGGCGGCCAACGGCAAGACCATTGACCTCTCCAAATATAAATATGCAACGGGTCTGATGCTGATGACGGCATACGCCTGCAGCATCGGCGGTGTGATGACGCCGATTGGCACGCCGCCCAACCTCATCATGGTCGGTTTCGTGGAGCAGTTGGCGCCTCAGGCTCCGGAAATCTCGTTCTTCCAGTGGATGGTGTGGGGTGTTGTGGCGATGGTTGCCTATTTTGTGCTGGCTTCCGTTGTGCTTTGGCGCATGTTTCCCGCTGACGTTGAGAGGATTGAGGGCGCCCGTGACTTCATCTGCCGCTCGAAGGATGCTCTGGGCAAATGGACTCCTGCCCAGAAAAACACGATGTTTGCTTTCTTTGTTGCATTCCTGCTGTGGGTGGCTCCCGGCGTGCTGAACATCTTTTACGATGACAAGTCCGCTGTGTTCCAGTTCTACCAGAGTCATTTCCCTGAAGCGATTGCGGCTATGGTGGGCGGTTTGCTCCTGTTCTTCCTGCCCGTCAATTTGAAGAAGGGCGAGATGACGATGTCGTGGAAAGACGGTGTGGAAGGCATAGAGTGGGGCACTCTGTTGCTCTTCGGCGGTGGATTGGCTATGGGCGGCATGATGTACTCTACGGGTCTTTCGGCCTGGGTGGGTTCCGGCATCAAGGACATTTTGGGCGGACATCCCTCTGAGTGGCTCTTTGTCAGCGTGTTCTGTGTGACGGCTCTGGTCCTCTCGGAGCTCACTTCACATACGGCGTCCACCAATCTCATTGCACCGATTGCCATCGGCGCGGCTGTCTCGCTCGGTTTCAGTCCCATACCCGTGGCCATCGGCATCGCCTTGTCCTCTTCGCTCGGATTTATGATGCCTGTGTCCACACCGCCCAATGCCATTGTCTATGCTTCGGGCTATGTGCCCATCACGAAGATGATCAAGTCCGGCTTCATCATCGACCTCTTCGGCATTTCGTTGGTGACGATCCCTGTGGTTATGCTTCTGGTGAAGTTTGTGATGGGGATTTAGCGTAAAGATATACAGATATGAAAAAGAAGAGGCCCGTCGGATTGACGGGCCTCTGGTTGTTGTCTGTAATGTGTGTAGTTTACTGAGCTACTACGCTGTCTGCTACTACGCTGTCGCAAGCAACGGCGCTGTCACAAGCAACGGTGTCGCAAGCAACGCTGTCGCTGTCAACGGCCTCAGCCTGAGCGGTCTTGTTACCACAAGAAGCGAAAGAAACAGCAACTACAGCTGCGAAAACAAAAGCTAACTTTTTCATTTTTTTTCTACTTTTTAATACTGTAAAACAATCAATTGTTCTTAAAACCGGTGCAAAGGTACGCCAATTTGGTGAAACAGCCAAGGAATTTGAAGAAAATTTTTATATTTTTTCAGATTTCGGTGCATAAAAGGTCTATTTTTTGTAATTTTGTGCCATGAAACAGCTCGAAGGACGCAAAATAGCGTGTTTTACGCTCGGATGCAAGCTCAACTACGCCGAGACCTCTGCCATCGTCGAACGCTTGCAGGAGGAGGGCGCCGAAACGGTGCATGAGGGTGAGACGGCCGACATCTGTCTGGTCAACACCTGCAGCGTGACCGAAGTGGCCGATCACAAATGCCGTCAGCAGATCTCCAAGATGACCCGCCGTCATCCCGGCGCGCTGGTGGTGGTGACGGGCTGTTACGCTCAACTCAAGCCGGAGCAGGTGGCCGGACTCGACGGCGTGGACCTGGTCTTGGGCAGCGAGGAGAAAGTGCGTCTGGTGCCCGAGATCATCAAGCGCGTCAATATGATGCCTGAGGAACGGCTCTTGGCAAAACACGAGTTTCACACTTCCCGAACGGCCGACATCCGCCGCTTCTTCCCCTCGTGCGCGTCGGGCGAGCGCACGCGTTATTTTTTAAAAGTACAGGACGGTTGCGACTACTACTGCACCTATTGCACGATACCCTTCGCGCGCGGACGTAGCCGCAACGGGTCGATCGAAAGCATGGTGGAGCAGGCTCGGGGCGTTGCCGCAAAGGGCGGACGCGAAATCGTCATCACGGGTGTCAACATCGGCGACTTCGGCAAATCTACCGGAGAAACCTTCCTCGATCTGGTAAAAGCATTGGACGCTGTGGAGGGCATCGAGCGCTACCGCATCTCCAGCATCGAGCCCAATCTTCTGACCGACGAGGTGATACGCTACTGCGCCACTTCGCGCGCCTTCATGCCTCATTTCCACATCCCTTTGCAGAGCGGCAGCGACGGGGTCCTGCGCCTGATGAAGCGCCGCTACGACACCGCTCTTTTCCGCAGCAAGGTGGAGCGTGTGCTGGAGCTGATGCCCGACGCCTACATCGGAGTGGACGTCATCGTCGGCACCAGGGGCGAGACCGGGGAGATGTTTGAGGAGGCGTTTCGCTTCATGGAGTCTTTGCCCGTGAGTGAATACCATGTGTTCAGCTACAGCGAGCGTCCGGGCACGAAAGCGCTTGAGATTCCGCATGTTGTGTCGCCGGAAGAGAAACACCTTCGCAGCCAGAGGATCCTGGCCCTCTCGGAGCGCAAGATGCGGGAGTTCTACAGTCGCTACGAAACGACAACGCGTCCCGTGCTGCTGGAACACAGCCATCGGGACGGCGTCATCTACGGTTTTACGGACAACTATATCCGTGTGGCCTGTCACTACGAGGGTGAGAAGCCGCAAGGCGTGGAGGGCAGGGTAGTGCCCGTGCGCCTGTCAGGAGTTCATACTGAGCAGGAACTCCTCGTTGTTTCGGGTCTGCTCGATGCGTGACTTCATCTCGCTCATGGCCTCGATGGGGTTCATGTCGGCGAGGAACTTGCGCAGGATCCACATACGGTCGAGCGTCGTCTTGTCCTGCAGCAGATCGTCGCGACGGGTGCTCGACTGAACGATGTTAACTGCGGGGAATATGCGTTTGTTGGCCAGCGTACGGTCGAGCTGCAGCTCCATGTTGCCTGTGCCCTTGAATTCCTCGAAGATGACTTCGTCCATCTTGCTGCCGGTGTCGGTCAGAGCGGTGGCGATGATGGTGAGACTGCCGCCGTTTTCGATGTTGCGTGCGGCGCCGAAGAAGCGCTTGGGCTTGTGCATGGCGTTGGCGTCCACACCGCCGGTGAGAATCTTGCCGCTGGCGGGCTGCACGGTGTTGTAGGCTCGGGCCAGTCGGGTGATGGAGTCCAGGAAGATGACCACATCGTGGCCGCACTCTACCATGCGTTTGGCCTTCTCGAGCACGAGATTGGCGATACGCACGTGGTGGTCGGCGGGCTCGTCGAAGGTGGAGGCGATCACTTCGGCATTCACCGTACGGGCCATATCCGTCACTTCTTCAGGACGTTCGTCGATGAGCAGCATCATGAGATAGGCCTCGGGATGATTCTTGGCGATGGCGTTGGCGATGTCCTTCATCAGGATGGTCTTACCCGTTTTGGGCTGGGCCACGATGAGGGCGCGCTGTCCCTTGCCGATGGGTGAGAAGAGATCCACCACGCGCACGGAGAGGTTGTCGCCGCGTCCGCTGCAGAGCTGGAACTTCTCGTCGGGGAAGAGCGGTGTCAGATGCTCGAAGGGGCTGCGCTCGCGGATGCTGCGGGGATCGCAGCCGTTGACGCTGTCCACAGAGGTGAGCTGGAAGAAGCGGCTGCCGTTTTGCGGCGGCATCACGGTGCCTTTCACCGTGTCGCCCGTCTTGAGGGAATAGAGACGGATGAGCTGATTGCCTACGGCGACGTCGTCGGGCGAAGGCATGTAGTTGTAGTCGCTCGAGCGCAGGAATGCGCTGCCGTCGTTCTGTATGTCGAGCACGCCCTCTCCCTTGATGTTGTCGCCGAAGTCGTATTCGGCCACCCGGGCTTTGGCGGCTTTGGGGGCGGCGTTGCGGGTGAGATCCTCCGTGTCGTCCTGCAGCTGCATCTTGGGCGCGTTCATCTCGGCGAGAATCTCTTCGGTGGTGCGCACTTCGCGCGTCACGATGAAGGTTTCCTCTGCTGCGGCGCTGCTCTTGGCGGCTTTCGTTGCGCGCTTCTTTTTGGGCGCTTCCGTCTCGGCGCTCTTTTCCTCCTTGGTTTCGGCGGGAGCGCTTTCTTCAGCGGCTTCGCTCTTCTTGGCGCGCGTCTTGCGGGCGGGCTTTTCCGCCGGCTTCTCTGCAGGGGCTTTAGCCTCTTTCTCCGCTTTCTCTTCCTTCGCGGCTGTTGCCTCGCGTGCAGCGGTTTCGGCCTTCGAGGGGCGTCCGCGCTTCTTCTTGGGGGCTTCGGCGGCGGGAACGGGGGGAAGTTCGCTCTCCTTGTCGATGATGTTGTAAACGAGGGTTGTCTTATCGTTGCTCAATTCTGCGCCGATTTGGGTGGCCAAAGCGTGCAGTTCGTCCATAGTCATGGACTCCAGTTGGCTTTTTGTATGCATAAAGGTAAATGGAATTATATCGCCTGCAAAGGTACGCTTTTTTTTTGAAACAAGCACCTTTGCGGGCCGCTTTTCTTTATGAAGTGCCGTTTTTTTGTTTTTTTAAGTGCGTTGAAGCTCTGAAATGCGGAAAAAAGGCTTACCTTTGCACCTTGAATTATTGTGCGCACGCGCAAGAACGTGCGACATATACGTGAAACAGGCTTGTATCGTCATACTCCTGCTGTTTTCCGCCCTCATGGTCATGATGGCGGCAGCCGGCGTCAAATCTGCCCCGATGGCGGAGGAGACGGCCGACACATTGTCGCATGAAGCGTCGTTGCCGGCTGATACTCTGCCGCATGAGGCGGCGTTGCCGGCCGATTCGGACGACGAGCGCATGAAGCCCATGTTCCCGGAGATGTGGGACGCCCTGGACTCCGTCGCAGCCGCTGCGGCGGACACGCTGCTGCCGGACACTCTGGCGGCGGACACTCTGGCGGCCGACACGGTGAAGAAGAAGAGCAAGAGCGCGCTGGACGAACCTGTGGTCTATTCGGCCCAGGACTCCATCACTTTCGATTACAAAAATTCCCGGGCCTGGCTCTACGGCGACAGCAAGGTGAACTATCAGAACATGGAGCTGACGGCCGAAGAGATCAACATGGCGCTGGATTCCAGCACGGTACACGCTTTCGGACGGCCCGACTCCACGGGCGAGATTCAGGGCAAGCCCGTCTTCAAACAGGGCGAGGACGAGTATGATCCCGACAAGATGTCGTACAACTTCAAGACCCGCAGGGGCTTCATCCACAACGTCTATACGCAGCAGGGCGAGGGCTACATGATGAGCGAGGAGAGCAAGCGCGACTCCACCGGCGTGATGTATGTCCGGCGCGCCCGCTACACCACCTGTAATGCGGAGCATCCTCATTTCTACCTGCGTCTGACCAAGGCCAAGGTGCGTCCGGGACAGACGGTGGTCTTCGGTCCAGCCTATCTCGTGGTGGAGGACGTACCTCTGCCTCTGGCCATTCCTTACGGCTTCTTCCCCTTCTCCTCGTCGTACCACAGCGGCTTCATCATGCCCACTTACGGCGACGAGAGTTCGCGAGGCTTCTATCTGCGCGAAGGCGGCTATTATTTTGCGTTCAACGACAATGTCGACCTCAAGCTTCTGGGCGAGATCTACACGAAGGGCTCCTGGGGCCTTTCGGCCTATTCGACCTACAACGTGCGCTACAAGTTTGCAGGCAACGTGATGTTCTCCTTCCAGAACACCGTCGTCGGCGAGCGCAACATGCCCGACTACGCCACGACGCGTTCGCTCAAGTTCGTGTGGTCTCACCGTCAGGACCCCAAGGCCAATCCCACGCAGTCGTTCTCCGCCAGCGTCAACTTCGCCTCTGTGGATTACGAGCGTAACAACCTCGTTTCCATGTACAACCCCGAGTCCTACACGCAGTCGACGCGCACCTCGTCCATTTCCTACTCCAAGATCTTCCCCGACATCGGTCTGACGATTTCGACGGCTTTCAACCTCTCGCAGAACATGCGCGACTCGTCCATCGCGGTGACGCTGCCGACGCTCAGCGTCTCCCTTGCGCGCCTCTATCCCTTCAAGCGCAAGAAGCAGGTCGGGGCGGAGAAGTGGTACGAGAAGATCTCGCTCTCTTACACGGGAACGCTCTCCAACAGCATCACCACCAAGGAGAACAAGCTCTTTCACAGCAACCTGCTCAAGGACTGGCGCAACGGCATGCAGCACCAGATCCCCATCCAGGCCACCTTCCAGCTGTTCAAATACATCAACGTCACGCCCTCGTTCAACTTCACCGACCGCATGTACACCAACAAGGTGATGCAGTCGTGGGACAGCGACGAGCAGACCGTCAAGCGCGACACGCTCTACGGCTTCTACAACGTGTACAACTTCTCCATGAATCTCTCCATGAACACGAAGCTCTACGGCTTCTACCGGCCCACGCTGGGATTCATGCGCAAGAAGATCGAGGCCGTGCGCCATGTCTTCACGCCGACGGTCAGCTTCTCTTATGCCCCCGACTTCTCCACGCCTTTCTGGGGCATGTACGAGACCTACACGCGCACCAACTCCAGCGGCGAAGTGGAGACGGTGACCTACAGCCCCTACAGCGGCGGCATCTACGGCACGGCGCCCTCGGGCAAGACGGGTATGGTGACGATGGATGTCTCCAACAACCTGGAGATGAAGGTCCGTTCCGACCGCGACTCTACGGGTTTCCGCAAGATATCGCTCATCGACGAACTGGGCGCCTCCCTCTCTTACAACATGGCGGCGGAGAAGCGCCCCTGGAGCGATCTGACCACGCGTCTGCGTCTGAAGCTGACCAAGAGCTACACCTTCTCCATGACGGCCGTCTTTGCCACCTACGCCTACGAGCTGGACAAGAACGGCAATCCTTATGTCGGCGATCAGACGGAGTGGAGCAAGGGCCGTTTCGGCCGCTTCCAAGGCATGAGCCAAAACCTCAGCTACACCTTCAACAACGGCACGCTGAAGAAGCTGATCAACCTCTTCACGGGCAAGAAGGAGGACCCCGACGCGCTGGCCAAGAAGGAGGCCGAGGAGCAGGACGAGCCCGACCCGAACAATCCCAACGTCGATCCCGAGCGCGAGAGGGCCAAGCACGGTGCGAAGCCTAAGGAGGGGGACGATCAGATTGACGCCGACGGCTACTTGAAGTTCAACATTCCCTGGAGCCTCTCCGTGAGCTACGGCATCACGGTGCGTGAGAACACCGCCGGCACATTCGACAAGGAATCAATGCGTTATCCCTACGCTCTGAGCCACACGCTCAACTTCTCCGGCAACGTGCGCATCGCCACCGGGTGGAACATCACGTTCTCCTCGGGTTACGACTTCAACCGAAGCAAGCTCTCCATGACGACGGCTTCGCTCAACCGCGACCTCCACTGCTTCAACATGAGCTGTTCTGTGGTGCTCTATCCTTATACCTCTTATAATTTCACCTTCCAGGCCAACAGCAGCATGCTGGCCGACGCCCTCAAGTGGAAGAAGCAGAGCAGCTATTCCGACAACATCAGTTGGTATTGAGTGTGTTTTGTCCAGATTTCGGCGGCGGACAGTTGATGGGTATCATTGGTGCTTATTGAAAAATGGTAGTGGATTACAAGAAAATCTGCCCCGATTATTTGTAGTTTCAAAGAAAAAGTGTATTTTTGCAGTTGAAAAACTTTAAACCGAAGAGAACAATGGAAGCAATTACTTTTACTCCGGCTCAAGTGCACGTGTTCAATTTGGTGTCACACATTAAGTCGTCGCTTGGTTTGGAGCACCTTCGTCAGCAGTTGGCTGCGTTCTATGCCAAGCAGGTTGATGATGAAATGGATCGTCTTTGGGAGAATGGCCAATGGGACGAGAAGCGTATGCAGGAGTTGCGTGGTTCTCATTTCCGTACTCCGTACAAGAAATAAACGGAGGAGATGAATCCCGTTGTCATTGACACCAATTGTCTTTTGCAGATAATCGCTCGTCGTAGCCCTTATCGTCCTATCTGGGATGCCTTTCTCGCAGGACGGTATGAGCTTTGTGTATCCAATGAGATATTAGACGAATACCAGGAAATTCTGGAGCAGCAAATTTCTCCCACTGTGGCAGAGAATGTTGTCCTGCTGATATTGAACCAGGCGAATGTGAGGCTTATAGATCCTTATTTCCGTATGGATGTGATAAAGGCCGATCCGGATGACAACAAGTTTGTGGACTGTGCTTTCGCTGCAGGTGCCGATTATCTGGTCTCTGAGGACAGTCACTTCTCAGTTCTTCGTGAGCTTCCTTTTCGAGCTTCCTTTTCCCCAGCTAAATCTTGTCACTCTTGACGAGTTTCTCAAGACAAGACTTGTGGCAGACGGTTCAAACTAAGTTGCAGAGCTTTGTCCAGATTTTGTCGGCTGACAGTTGATGGCGATGTTATTGCGTCTCCGTCAGGAAAAACTTGCGCGCCTTCAAGAAATTCTGCCCCGATTATTTGTAGTTTCAAAGAAAAAGTGTATTTTTGAGGTGTCGAAGTATGTGGAACAAATATAAGGAGGACGAATAAATGCAAGATTTTGCAGCCATAGACTTTGAGACGGCCAATAACGATCGCAGCAGTGTGTGTTCTGTCGGT
>ONSH01000135.1 GCA_900320435.1 uncultured Prevotellaceae bacterium | reverse complement strand
CCCGAGAGGATGACGCCGATGACGTCGGGATCGTCCTTGGGGAATTTGTTGTAAGGCAGAATCTCGCAGAACGTGTCGAGTTCGCGCAGGCGTCTGCCGATGAGTTGAGTGGTCTGGGAACCGAAGTCAAGAATGATGATTTTTTGCATAGTTACATATTGTGTTTAGGCCACAGCTTTCACATTTGGGATTGCGGGCGGTGCAGGTGTAGCGCCCGTGCAGGATGAGCCAGTGATGGGCTTTGGGGATGATCTCTTCGGGGAAATTCCTGGTGAGACACTTCTCCACCGCCAGCGGCGTGGAGGCTGACTCGGGCACAAGGCCGATGCGATGCGACACGCGGAAGACGTGTGTATCGACCGCCATACGCGCTTTGCCGAAGATGACGGCCTGAATGACGTTGGCCGTCTTGCGCCCCACACCGGGCAGGCGCTCAAGGTCTTTGCCCTCTGAGGGCACTTCGCCGCCGAAATCGCGAACGAGCATCTTAGCCATTTCCGAGAGATGACGGGCTTTGCTGTTGGGATAAGAGACGGACTTCACGTAGTCCAGCAGCACTTCCTCCGATGCCTCCGCCATACATTCTGCGGTGGGATAGTCTTCGAAAAGACGGGGCGTGACCATGTTGACGCGCCGGTCGGTGCACTGGGCGGACAGAATCACGGCGACGAGCAGCTGGAAGGCATTGCCGTAGTGCAGCTCCGGCTCCGCCACAGGCATCGCCTTGCTGAACCACTCCACTACCCTTTCGTATCGTTGCGCTCTGGTCATCCGTCCGTCTGCTTTCCTTATCTTATTTGTTTATTCGGCACTGAACTCCTTGATGCGCTGCTCCTCGGAGAGCTTGCAGATGAGCAGCGTGTTGTCTTTCTCGGCCACGATGTAGCCGTCGAGCCCCTGCACGACCACACGACGCTCCTGGGCCACATGGACGACGCAGTTTTTCGTCTCGTAAAGCTTCACGTTGCTGCCGATGACGGCATTGCCGCCGGCGTCCTGCACGGTGTTCTCACGCAAGCTGCCCCAGGTGCCCAGATCGCTCCATCCGAAGGAGGCGGGGAAACAGTAGATCTCGTCGGCCTTCTCCAGAATGGCGTAGTCGATGCTGATGTTCTCGCACTGGGGGAAACGCTCGCGGATGGCGGCCTGTTCGTCCTTAGTACCCAACACGTTCTGCATGCCTTCGAAGATGCCGTTGATCTGAGGCGCATACACGCGCAGGGCGTTGATGATGGTGTTGATGTTCCAGACGAAGATGCCGGCGTTCCAGAGCATGTTGTTCTTCTTCACATACTCCTGTGCCGTCTTCAGGTCGGGCTTCTCCTTGAAGGCGTCCACGCGGAAGATCTCCTTGTTGCGCTCGCAGGCGGCCGAGAGGTCGGTCTGGATGTAGCCGTAGCCCGTCTCGGGGCGCGTGGGCTTCATGCCGAGCGTCACGATGGCATCGGTCTCGGAGGCATATTGCAGCGCCGAGGAGATGACTCTCTGGAATTCGGGCACGTTGAGCACCAGATGGTCCGAGGGGCTCACGACGATGTTGGCCTTCGGGTCCTTGAGCTTGATGCGCCAGGAGACGTAGGCGATACAGGGCGCCGTGTTGCGGCGACAGGGCTCCAGAAGAATGTTTCCTTTGGGCATGTCGGGCAACTGCTCGGCCACAATGTCGCGATAGGCTTCACTGGTGACGACCCACACATTTTCTGCGGGCACGACGCCTTTGAAGCGGTCCACCGTCAGCTGAATGAAGGTGCGTCCGCAACCGAGAACGTCCACAAACTGTTTGGGACATTGGGGCGTGCTCATCGGCCAGAATCTGCTGCCGATGCCGCCGGCCATGATGACGAGATGGTTCATATATTCAGTTAAATTAGTTTCAGTATCAGTCCGTTATATCCGTTCACATCCAGCTCCGCAGCTTCCTCGGGCTGCCAGCGCACGTTGAACTCGTCGCCCGTGAGCAGATCCTTCACCCTGCGGCTCTCGAAGGCGGGCATGCCGTAGAAGCCGAACACGTGCTCGGGCAGAACGACGGAGACATGCTCCTTCTGCTCCGAGAAGTTGGCCACAATGAGATACACCGACTCGCCCTTGCGGCGGAGGAAGGCGTACTGGCGCTGCAGATGCGGGTTGACATACATGAGGTCGTAGAACTCGCCCTCGTGGAGCACGGGATCCAGATTGCGCATGTTGAGCACCCTTTGGGTGAAGAAGCGCAGGGAACGCTCCTCAAGCGTGAGCTGCGTGCCGTTGAAGCGGCCCTCGTTGCGCCAGCGCGAGATGGTGTCCACGCGCCAGTAGTCGAAGATGGTGGTGCGGCCGTCGCGTCCGGAGAA